>JAECQY010000002.1 GCA_016000045.1 Myxococcaceae bacterium
GCGTCTTGTTGTTGAAAACGCGTTCGCTAATTCCCCAAGGAATCCAGGAATCGGGTAAATCTTGACGCACGCCTGCCGGCAAAGGCTCCGGTTGAGGCGGCGGGCCACCGGCGGGAACCAACCGTAGCCCCGGCACCGAATGCTTGGCTTTAGAGGCAGGCAAAGACAACTCACCCGGTGCTGCATCCCGAAGCTCCAGCCCTATCTTCAAAGCTCCTGCCTTCGAACGCTTCTCAGGCAGAGACCCCAGCTCGATCAATCGCAAGAGCTCTTCTTCCGCGGCCGAAGCTTCCGAAGCTTTGTCTATTTGACGCAGTCTGTGCATCTTTTGTCGAAGTTCTTTCATGCGCTTATCCCGCTGGATCATTTGCGAGATGTAGTCGTCACCGATACGCGTGAGCGGCACCCAAGCTGAACCGAGTGAAAGGGGCTTCACTTCTCGAACGCTGTCTCGGATCTGCTGACCCATGCGAGCCACTTCCGAGTAAGCATCTTGCAACCAAGCAGGTCGATACCCCAGCAAATTCCAGGCGAACAGATTGGGAGATAAAGCAAAAACAAAGAAAATAGAAACGCAGATTTGATTCATACAAATAAACACTCCCTCTCATTGACGAGGCCATTCAACGACTTTCTCTGTTCCTAGACTTTCCACTGAAAATCGTCAATGCTTGAACCGATTGGATCAGCCATTCCCGCCAACGTGGAAAAATGGCAAGGGATGCAAGAGCAGCCCCTTATTTTTGAGAAAAATAACTCATTTTGACTGATTCAAGCTACGAGAGAATAAACCACCCCTAGATCCCCAAAAAAAAGAGATTAACAGTCAGAACAGATTGTGCCACACCCTCAGCTGCTGTTGTACCGATGCTCTGGTAGGATTTTCAAATACAAACCTTCAAAGCTCTCCACCATAAAAAACTTCAAAACAGCCCGCAGCTCTTCCCATAAAACGCAATAGCTCTTCGCAGACGCTTTCGCTCGTTGAAAGCTTTGATCCGATAGCTCCGAAAGCGGATCAATCAGAAACGCCAGCAGCATCAACAAACCCAGATTGCTGCACAGGTTCTGATGAATTTCAAATCCAATTCTTCAAGCAATTGCAGATGCTTGCCAGCCGCGTACAGACTGGTTCCAGAAGAGGCAAGATTCCAATATCTTGCCCCGCTGGGCAAAAGCGAAGAGGATTTTGAAGATGCCTCGCAGGCTTTTGGAAGAGAGCTCATCTAAACGTTCGCGTAGGGTGGTGTCACAAGGGAGGTTTTGGACTCGATACAAGGTCTTGAGGTTCGAGCCGGTGATTTTTCGGCATTGCTGATCGTATTGGAGCAGAGAGGGAAACTTGAGGTGAAATACGGCCAAACCTGCCAGGATGAAGCTTATTTTGACGGGAATCGCTGGTGAAGTACAAGAGGCAACCGTCGCCCATAAAATCATCAGCCAGGCCTATGGAGCCGAGAACGTAATTGCTGATAAGGGCTATGATTCAGATGAAATTCGGCGACACATCCGAAATCGAAGTGCAATACCGATTATTCCGCGCCGTTCGAACAGTATGAGACCAAATTCAGAATTTGACTCCCATTTGTACAAGCACCGCCATCTTGTTGAAAATTTATTCGCGAGACTGAAGCATTTGAGAAGTATTGCGACTCGGTTTGAGAAATTAGCTCGAAACTACCGGGCAATTGTGTATTTGGCCTGTTCGATGATTGGGTTGAAGTTAGGAAAATGAAATGAGGACACACCCTAGGACTTTTGATGGCAAAATTTCAAGCAAAGGCAAAAAATTTTAGTCATGATATCAACAAGCAATAATCGTTAAACGATCGGACTCGAAAGAATAGACAAATCAATACCATTTTTAACATCCCTCACGGCATCATTTAGTCGTTGTGCGTTATTGGGAGTTCGAAGAAGATGCAAGGTTTCGGCTATTGCATTAAAATCTTCTAGAGAAAGCATCACGACTGGTGCCTCATTCTGGCGAGTAATCATGAGTGGAGCATGATCTGAACAGACACGTTTCATTGTTTTCGTAAAATTTCGGCGTGCTTGAGCATCACTAATCGCATCCACAGCTGCATGCTACCATATCTGTACTCATTCGATCAATTTAAACCGTCAACCAGCTTAAATCCCCCGCGCCTTCTCGAATCACGATGGGATAAGGCCCGCTTAAATCCACCACAGAGGAATCGGATCCATCGAGAGTACCCGCGTCCAGAATGAGATCCAAATCGTGGCCGATGTGTTCAACAATTTCTTGAGGACCGTATAAAGTGCGATTGCCAAGCTTGGTGCTGGAAGAAACAATCGGGCGCTTATAAGTACGAGCTAAAGCGAGGGTAACAGGGTGATTCGGCACACGAATCCCCACGGTTTTACGCTTGCTTTGGAAAATTTTAGGCACTTCTGGGGCGGCTCGCAGAATAAACGTGTATGGCCCTGGCAAGTAGCGCTTCATCATCCGATAGGCATCGCTTTCAATTAAAGCGTAACGAGCAATATCCGATAAATCCGGAACCACAAACGATAAAAGATGCTCCGGATCTAAGTTTCGAATTCGATAAATTCGGTCAATCGCTTGTTTGTCAAAAATCCCACAGCCGATTCCATAGCGGGTGTCGGTAGGATACGCGATCACCCCACCTCGTTCCAAAATCGTCACCGCATGAGCAATCATACGAGGCTCCGGAAACTCTGAATCGATTTTGAGTCTCAAGGACGAACTGTGGGCCATGGTTTTGTACCTTACTACTTCCCAATGCAAAAGCGACTAAAAATTAAGTCTAAGACCTCTTCATTCAGCGATTTACCCAGCAAACGATCCAAAGCGTGACCCGCGCTGCGCAATTCAAACGCAACAACTTCATCAGGCTCTCTATTTTTTAAAGCCCAAAGAGCTTCTTCCAGCGCCTCCTTGGCCGTCTGAACCTCTTCTACTTGCCGCGCGCGAGTCAGAATCGTGTTTTCTGGATCGCGAGAAGGCCCAGCCAAAAAGTCAAAAAGCTTTTCTTTTAAAGATTCGATCCCCCAGCCTGTCTTAGCAGACAGAGCCTGTTCACAGTTTTCACACCTGAGACCCAAGTCGGATTTACTCGCTATAGTCAGCAAGGGTACGTTCATCTCGGGTTCTTCTAAAGAGCAATCTCCCTGCGGCTTCAACCAAAGCACGAGATCGGCACTCTGCAGCTCTTTTCGCGCTCGCTCAATGCCAAGCTGTTCAACCGGGTCCAAGCCTTGATCTACTCGAATGCCAGCAACGTCAATCATACGCACCGGTATTCCATTCAGCACCCACTCGGCTTCGATCACATCACGCGTTGTGCCTGGTTTTTCATGAACCAGCGCTTTCTCCTCCCCTAAAAGCGTATTCAGCAAAGTCGACTTACCGGCATTGGGTGCACCGTACAAGACAACACGGGCTCCTTGCATCAAGCGTTTGCCCAATTGGGCGTTGGCAATCAAGCTGCTGAGATCGGTAACCACTTGTTCTAAAGCCAATTGGAGGCTTTGTCGAACGGCGGAACCGATATCTTCATCCGGAAAATCCAAACGAGCCTCAATTTCACACAAAGCATCAATAATTTGGATCCGAGCCGGTTCAAGAACTTGGGCAAGTCCTCCTTTGAGGTTTCGAAGAGCCACTCGAGCAGCTTCTTCTGAACGAGCCGAAATCAGATCACAGACAGCCTCTGCTTGAGTTAAGTCAAGTTTACCAGAGAGAAAGGCTCGCATGGAAAATTCACCCGGCCGAGCCAATCGAGCCCCTGCTTTTTGGAGAGCATGAAGCGTTTGCTGAATAATGAGGGAACTTCCATGCAACGAAAGTTCAAAACTCGCTTCTCCAGTAAAGCTCTTTCCTTCTGGGAAAGAGATGCAAACTGCGTCATCAAAGTCGAGCACATCGCCACGAATCGCTTTGAAGTCCGCTTGCTTGCCATACTTTGGAGTGAAGACGGCTTCACGAATTCGAACAGAATCCGGCCCGCTGACTCGGACAATGGCTAAAGCGCTTTGACCAGGAGATGTTGCCAGTGCACAGATCGTGTCACGCATAAGATTCTTGGCTCCGAGCATGGCGTTTAATGGCTACTCGAATCAGCGTTTGAGCGGCGGGGGTAATGCCGCTCAGCCGAGCCGCTTGCCCCAAAGTTTGAGGTCGGTGTTTTTTGAGCTTTTCAAAAACTTCGTTGCTCATGCCTGGAATTTGCGAATCGAATACCGACTCCGGAATCAAACAAGCATCCAAGTCCATCTGCTCGCGGAGTTCCTTCTGAACGCGTCCGATGTAACCTGCGTACTTTTGCTCCACTCGTGCCCGATGGCGAACGCGGGGATCCTCATGCTCTAAAGCTAAACTACTGCGAGCCATGTCTTCAAATGCCTGTATGCTTTCAAACCTTTCCGAACTGAGTAAGCCCGCTTGATGCCCCAGCAGCGCCAAACGCTCGTAAACGTTATCCTCTCTCAAAACTAAGCGATGCTCGGCTCTGGAAGTAAACATACGATAAGGCTCGTCTGTCCCCAGCGTGACCAAATCATCGATCAAAACGCCTGCGTACGCTTGATGTCTTCCAAGAACGATAGGCTCTTTGCCCAAAAGTTTCAAAGAAGCATTGAGGCCCGCTAGAAGTCCCTGAGCAGCGGCTTCTTCGTAACCGGTTGTTCCATTGATCTGCCCCGCGCAATAGAGCCCTGAAATGCACTTGGTTTCCAAGGTTGAAAAGAGTTGGGTTGGTTTGACAAAATCATATTCGACGGCATAACCCCAACGAGTCACTTCGACGCGTTCCAAACCTTGCACGGTTCTTAAGAATTCAATCTGGACATCGGGAGGCAAGGAAGTGGAAAGGCCATTGGGATACACTTCGTAAGTATCAAGCCCTTGCGGCTCTAAAAAAATCAAATGAGATTCTTTTTCAGCAAATCGAACAACTTTATCCTCGATGCTTGGACAATAGCGAGGGCCTGTTCCTGCAATTTGGCCGTTATACAACGGAGCTCGATTGGAACGAATGCTCTCTCCGATCACTTCATGCGTTTTAGGGTTGGTGTAGGTCAGATGACAAGAGATTTGGCGCAACACCGGTTCACGGCTCTCAAATGAGAACAAAGGCGCTGGATGATCCGGTTTTTGCTCTTCTAAAGCGGCGTAATCGATGGTTCGAGCATCCAATCGTGGACAGGTTCCTGTTTTGAGGCGACCCAGTTCAAAGCCCAGATCCGCCAAAGAAGCAGAGAGCCCTGAAGTGGGAGCCTCTCCAGCTCGTCCACCCGGCATTCTTTGAAAGCCCAAGTGAAGTTGAGCGCCCATAAAAGTACCGGTGGTGATAACAACTGCAGAAGCCAAGAGAGAACCGCTGTTTTTCGTTGAGACACCCTGTACACGACCTTTTTCAGTCAAAATACCCAACACGTCGTCTTGTTTTAAATGCAGATTGGGAGTCGCGAAAAGCACTTCCGTCATTCTTCTGCGATAACGTTCCATGTCGCTTTGACAGCGCGTCGCCTGTACAGCGGGCCCCCGTGAAGCGTTTAAGGTTCTAAAATGGATTCCTGTTCGATCAGCGATGCGAGCCATTTCGCCACCCAGCGCATCGATCTCTTTTACCAAATGACCCTTGCCCACGCCTCCAATCGCCGGATTACAGCTCAAAGCAGCCATTCGATCCAAAGATCCTGTGATCAAAAGAGTCTTAAGACCTAAACGCGCCGCAGACAAAGCCGCTTCGCACCCCGCATGGCCTGCTCCTACTACGATGACATCCAATTTCATCGCCATTTTTTATCAAATAGCTTGATTTCAGCAAGAGGGCAGGAGTACTTACAACAAATGAGAAAGTTTCGCTGGATGGTTTGCTTCATTTCCTTAGCCACTCAGGCTCAGTACTTTAACAGCAGTGCCTTCCAACTCTATCTCGGATGGGCGGGTTATGACACCTCTGCTTCTTTTTTAAGACCCCAGCCAGATCCCAACGAGTGGCCGATGACCGACCAGCTTCAATTGGGCCTCGGTTATCAATACGCCCTGTACCAATACAGTCTTTGGTGGTTCACCCAAAGTGCGGTTTCGTTTGGCTACGCCCGGAATTACGGTTTATCGCAAACTCAAATCTTGCCCGCTGTGAACGCTTTAACGGGTTTGCGTTGGAATTTTGCATCGCAAAACTGGCGACCCTTTGTTCAAACCGGCATAGGTCTTGTGGCTTTGTTTAACAACCCTAATTCGAGCTCCGACAGCAGCAGCCCAAGCAAACAAGCCTGGATGATTCTAGAGCTTGGACCTGGTCTTGAATGGGTGTTCATGAACGAAATGAGTTTTCAAATCGATCTAGGAGCCCAAGCCTTTTTTGATTTTCATCATGCAACGCGTTTCTCATACGCGGGCCGCTTTTCTTACCTTTTTTATTTCTAAGCGATCTACTTTAGACATCGGATCCCGTTTGTATGATCGCCAAATTTTGCATGAGAGGCGAATCTTCTGGATAATGCCGACCTTCCGACGTAGCAAAGGCCTGCAATAAAGCAGCCTGGTTCTGGGATAAATGATAGCCAATTTCCAGAAAACTCATGGGATCCTGCCCAATAAGCTTCGTTAGGCTGAAATTGGCTTGCGTGCTGGTCTCTTTAAATCCGAGCTTTTGAAGCAGTATTTCTGGCGTGACTTCCATTCGAACGCCCAGCATTCTACCCATCGTCTTTACTTGTTCCAGACTCGCTTCTTCAATTTCTTCGAGGATGGAACTTAGGCTTTCACTCGACCCATCTGAGCGAAGAATGTGATCCACAAATTTCTGAATCAGATCCTCTTGCCGCTCAGTTCTTGGGAGAAGATCCGATTCTTGCTCTAGAATTTTGCTGGCTCCCTCTTGGTCCGCATTAACTTCTTCTCTGAGACGATGTTGGGGGGAAGATTGGCGCATGAGAGCCAGTCTTTGTTCAGAATACGCTAACAAGATTTTGGCTTGGTATTTCTGCAAACCATAGCTGCCCTCGCCTATCGATTCGAGCATGGTATACTCGCCGCCAGGACTCATGTTGGCGCGGCTGGTCGCTTGCCAATTTCCAAAAATTTCTCTTTTTAAACCCATACGCTCTAAGAGCTTTTCCGCGCTCGAATGAACGCCGTACTGAGTCGCTAAGAGTTGCCCCAGTAATTTTAAGTGTTCATCCGATGCTCCAGAGAGCCTCGCTGGAACATCGCCCTGAGCGATGGAGTTGAGATCTTTTCGAACCGCTAGATTCAGACTTATCTTTGCTTTGATTGCCAACAGCCGCGCTGCATCGCTATCCGGTCTGGGTTTTATACCCGTTGGAGGCAACCAAATTCGATGGGCCGCTGAACGCTCAATCTGCTCAAAAAGCCGCTGATAGCCGATGGAATCCGGATTGCGCTCTTTTTCAAGAGTTTCAAGCTGCTGCTGAAACGAATTGAGCTGGGTTCGCAACAAAGTTTCTGTCTGATTGCGTGCCATCGCACGAAAGTCAGAGTCCTTTTGCTTGACAACGATGGCAGCTTCCTCAGAAGTTTTTACAGATCTGAGCCAAGAATCCACCGCGTTGTTCATCTCCTCAGACCAATCTCCCACTTTTTTGGCTTTAAATGCCTCTTTTGCTTTCGCTCTCACGCCTAGAATGCGCTCGTGTTCGGATTGCAGGTTTTTCAGCTTTCTGAGAAGATTCGCTTTTTGCGATCTAAATTGCTCTCCCTCAGTGACTTTCGATCCATCCTGCAATTCAAGCACAGGGACAAAACGGATGTATTCATAGAGATGTCTTTCATGCCCACAGGGGTAACCCGGAAATCTCTGTTCCCAACGTTCTTTCGCCAAATGATGAAGCGTGAATTCCTCAACTTGAGGGACAAGAGCGTGTACTTGCACTTCAAATTCAGACGAACCCGGCTTGAGATCACGGAGCCGTTCATCAAACCGCTTTGACAGCTGATTCGACAACAATCGATCAGCATCCTCAAGCTCAAGCTGGTCAATCGCCTTGGAAATTTGATCAGGCAACGTCGTTTGATAGCGCCGAACGCTCTCAAATCGTTCGGTTTGTTGGATCCTTTCTAGCAACTGAGTATATTCTGCTGACTTGCCCCATTGAATTCGAACAGCTCCTATTTTTTCGACAGGTTCGAATTGCTTATCTACTTCGTCCAATTCCGTTTGAAGCGCTTGCATACTTCGATCGAATGTCTTTTCTATGCGAGCGGCCTCTATTCTCTCGCTTAATTGACTTCGATAACCTCCCCACTCGAGTTGAAATCGACGTTGTTCAAGCCTCCAACGCTCGCAGGAAATTCCTTTTTCTCGAATTTCCCGAAGCTGAGCTAAGCGCTGCTGGATCAAACGAGATCGCTCTCCAAGATCGCTGGGCAAGGTCGTCAAGTCGGAAGCGGATGCCATTGCATTTTCATCGCTAGCGATTGATTCCAGAGCCTGTTTCTCTAAATTCAAGTTTAATAACACCGCTTTTTGTTCCGATTCGGATGGCCTTAAGGACTTCAATTTTTCTGCAAACCACTCACGATGAGATCGATCGTGGTTGCTTGGACTCGCTTTCCACTGTTTCCAATCTTTTAATTCCTGTTCCGTCAGGCCACTCTCCAGGGTATTTCGAAGTTTTTGTCGCGTAAAAAAACCGCTGTTAACATAGCGATTCTCGCAATCTAGAATGTGTTTAATCGGCTCGCTGCTATTCACAGCTTTCTGAAGCTCTGAAACCTTTTCAGAAAACCAGACTCGATGATCTTTTGAACTATTTCGCGGTGTATCTTTCCATGCTTTCCATTCTCTAGTTTGTTCTTCACTTAATCCAAGCTTCGTGCCAGAACGTCTCAAGCTCCTTCTTTCAAAAAGTCCAGCCCGTGTGTAAAACGTTTGAGCCATGCGAAACGCATCGATTTGAGCCAAGCTATCTTTTTGCTTTTGAAGGGTCTCAATCTGAGTGCTCAACTTCTGCAACTCAAGTTTGATCGTATCACCCGCTTTAGGCTGAATCGCTGTCAGTAAACTTCCTGGCATTGTCCTGGTTGAGACAAACAGATCCGCCGACGAATCTGCTAAAGCAGGGCTTGTTCCAGAACGATACAGGCTCTCTGTTGAGCCTTCCACTGCCTCTGGATCTCGGGCACCAGGCAAAGTTCCAATTCCAAATTGATCAACTGCCATCTCTCCCCTCAAGAATCAGCGTGACTTATCTGCAATGATTCATCTTGCAGCCAAACAAATCTTAATACGCTTTTACTCTTCGATGCTACCGCCGCGCAGAGCAATTCCTAACATGGCTATCAATCCGCCTTCTTTGCGATCGATTTTCTGCAGGTTATTGTAACCGATTTGACCGAAGACATCGATCATCGGAGTCACCGCATAAAGCGCCTTCAGGAAAAGCGGAGTCCTTAGACCTACATGCTCGTAGTCCCCGGTTGTGCTGATCTGGGCCCAGTTAGTGACTAAATTGAGACAAAGTGCCTCAGTCGCTTGCCAAGAAAGGCGTGTCTCGAAAGCAAAGATTGCTTGCGGATTTGAGGACCAATCAATCGTTATCAAATTCTCTAAAAGCACTAAATTTAAATATCCTCGCACCAAAGGAATGTACGTTGCCATGCTCAGGCTCATCCCTTTCACAACGCTCGCATCAAAATGAAACGGTATCGAAGCGATTGCCATGGAACTCAGGTACTTGGTTGCAAAGAGATAGTGAGCCAGGTTTAAACTGATTTTTTGATCCGGCTCATTTCCTGCTTGCAGACCTGCCCACGATAGACCCAATTGAAAGTGATCGGTTATCCCGTAATCAGCCGAAAGAGACACCGCATTGGAGTTAGAGAAACGAAGCGCTGTTTCAAAAGAATTGCGAGGCATGGTGAATGGGCGCGAGAACACCGTCATCGGGTACTTGGCGAAAGACCATGCGCCAATCGATACAAAACCCAGCACAAGAAAACCAACTCGATTCATAGATACTACCTCAAATGAAAAACCCGGGAACTCTGAGCGCCCGGGTTTCGGAAAGAGCTTCCTAAACGAAGAGGGAGTCTAACAAGACCCTATCAAATCACAAGAGGGAGCTAGAAATATCAGCGATTCTCAGCAAAATGGCGTTCAAACAGTCGATTCCCTCAGCGCACACAACGAACATAGTAACGAACCCTCATATCGTGAGAGGAGACGTTGCCACTAGCGAAAATGACGACCCACGCGGTACCAGGACTACCCTCAATCAGAGTGCCTGACCAATACCAATTGTTATCTCTTTCTCCTAACACACCTTGCTGCTGATACAGCGCCTCTAATTCCCAAATTGTTGACAATCGCCACCCTTCCGACCGACGACTCCCTGCATAGGCTTCGGCCTCTTTAAAAGTCATTCTCTTAGACTCTCACGGTCCCACTCCAGAACAGGGACGTCTTGAGCATCCCGCGGGCCTTGATACCAATCATCAACTCGCCTGAGCGGGGACACCCCCTATTACACTCGGAGCTCCTACCATGGCTTGACGCACAGGCTTATCCATCCTCCCTTGCCCATCGAACAGCTGAGCGAGCTGCTCATACATCTTCAATTGATCCTCTTCCAAGTCCATCGCAGGATGTTCCACTTGAAGTTCCACCCAATAACGCGGCAAGGCCTGCGAAGGTTGAAAAACCACTAACTCATCGCAAATAGGCGCTTGATCTGCTAGGCAAGGGTAATAATATTGACAATCAAAACTATCCTCCGTTGGAGCCACCGGAATGTAGTGCGCATTGTAATTCTTATAGGCTGCTTCACCCGATAAAAGCCCCATGTCTGACTAGTGAGCGGCACCCAAGCCGAACCGAGCGAAAGAGGCTTCACCTCTCGAACGCTGTCTCGAATTTGCCGACCCATTCGAGCCACTTCCGAGACTTTCCACTTGGAACCGTCAATGCTTGAGGGCTTTAGCGCTCATCAACTGTCAAAGCCCACAACAAATCCTGGCAATACGAGCTGCCAGGATTTGTAGCAAATGCTTTTCGAGCATGCTTACGGGCTCTTGAGAGGTTGCCCTGCCGCCAACAGACTTGGGCCAATGTCGCATGCGCATCGGAAAAATGAGGATTCACCTCAATTGCCTGCTGGAGTATCGATTCTGCTTTTTTGAATTGTTTATTTGACAAATAACAGCGCCCTAGGTTCGCTAAAAATTGAGCTTCCTCCGGACAAAGTCCAACTGCCTTTTCGAGCGCTTCTTGAGCCTGATAACCTTCTCCAATTCCTAAGTAAGCAATACCAAGTCCATTCATGACATCGGGATCTTCTGGAAGCAATGTTTGTGATTTTTTCAAAAATGGAATTGCTTCGCAAGGGCGAGCCATTTCAATCAACGATCGACCCAAAGCATGGTTGATATCTCCATCGTTCAAGTTGTATCGGACGGATGCACGAAAAGACTCTGCTGCCTTCGCCCAAAGCTGAATCAATTCATAGGATAAACCTCTCAAATAATCGGATCTGCCTGGAGAAAGAGACACTTTCGCCTCTTCGGCAGCCTGCACCAAGTCAAAATAAGGAGCAGGAATAGTTTGAAATTGAAAATGACCACAAGGAAAATTGGGTAATTCACAGAGAGATTGGTAGTCGAGCCTGTCAATTCCATCCGTGCCAATATCGCTCAGGAGAACTTCGGCTTTTTCCCTCAGTTCTCGCAAGAGTTCTTTCGAAATGCCCGGGTCTGAGACGATGAGCACATCTTCACAGAATGCATTCAGAAGCACTTTCTTAAGTTTGCAATTCGAGACTTTGATCGCTCCCAAAACCAAATCTGGAAACGCCGCGATACTGGCAACTTGCTCGCCGACACAAACAGCGGCAAAACGACTTGGATCCTCATGAATGTAGATCATTCCCTCGAAATGCCACCGGCCTGTTTGCTGTTTAGCGCGTGCACGAAACTCTTCAAAATCGCCATACTCGATGGATTGCCAGTGATCTGATTCATACCGTTCGACAATCCATCCAAATTTCTCGTTCTTAATGCCACACGGCTTATGCGTTTTAGTGAAATAAGTGGGAGACCTCAACGTCATCTGGATGAAGTCCTCAACAGGGTTTCGCTTTACTTCCACAGAATCGATCGGAATACCGAGCCAAATCGCTTCGCCAGCTTTGAGCTGTTTGTCTTTTTCAACGAAGAAAACAGCCTGTGTTTGCTGAACACTTAACCAGGCCTCAAAAGGTGGATGGCGCCACTGATTGGAATCAATAATTTCTTGCCATTCTAAAACCTGAAAGTCATGTTCCGGATGCTTGCTAGGTAAAATATTTTGCTTCATTTCGTTTGCGATCTGCTTGATCTCGTAAGCACTATACGAGTAGCATTTTGGAACAAGCAACAGATGAACCCAGTTTTCCAAAGTGACAAAAAGGATGATTTGCTCCTCTTCTACGCGTAAAAACGCATCTTGAATTCGTTTTCGAAATTGAACGGTTTTAGGTGTCACAATTAAAAACTAACACGATCTGTTTTTTATTTTCAAAACAGTATTCTAAAAATATTTTTTAAATAGGCGCTTGAAAAAAAACACAATCTCAAATAAATCCCAATTCACTGAGAGGTCCATGATGAATTTTTCCGCACTTTTCTCGATTTTATTGACCCTGGGTTTGCTTCTATCGGAACCGATCAACGCTTCAACAAGCAGTTGTCGAGAACACTTAAAGACCCCCATTATTGTCTCAGGAGCAGCCTCTCTCTTCATGGGCCTAGCCGGAGTCATCACGCTATTTCCGCTGGACGGCGGGCGTCTTTATCCTTCGGATCCAGACAGTAATTCGACCGAAACCCCTGTGCCTATTTTGGCAACCGGAGAAAGAAAAACGACCGGGTTTGCTTTTCTAGGAACAAGCGGTGTGCTAGCAGCGATTTCAGTGCTTTTTTACTGCGCTTACGCATCGCATGTGCCTGAGCTCAGTGAAGAGGGCTGATAAACGGACTCTCCCAAACTCCTAACAAGTACTTTTGCCCAGATGCAATCAAACTGGCGCGCTCGGAGAGGTCTGCCAATCGAATTCGATCCGCTGCTCGCCAAGCTTCTTGCTTTAAAGCTTCAAACATTGCTGAGGCTTCTAAAGCCTGACCCATTTGCGATTTTCCCAAAGCGACGAGTCGTTTGGACTCCAAGCCCAAAACACCCGTCATGTGGGTAGGCATCGTTTGCAGACCTAACTCAAAATTGCCCGATAAAATTTGGGCTCTCGCGAATAGATACGAAGCCGCATCCCGCTCTGCGCTAGGACTTAAGTGAGAGCTTAGCAGATATCCTAAGTCACCAAACAAAGCCCCTATTCTTAATGGATCTTGAGGCTTCTCAACAAATATCTGAAAACTTGCTTTCCCCAATCGGGAACCCGTCAATAAGGCCTGCTTTAGCAACAACCTACGTTGAATCGATACCGATTGTTCACGCCCATCGATTTGGCGATAAGCCTCCGCTGCAAGCGCCCATTGCCCAGAAAGAGCCAAGGCATCTGCTTTTGCTTCAAGAGAAAGAGGACTTTCTACTTTTTGAGCCCTGCAATCTTGAAACAAAATGGAACTTGCACGATGCTCCGTTTTCATCCACGGAATCGCATCTTGTGGCAACGATTCTTGTTTTAAGCGAAGGTGAAATAGCTTTAAAAAATCACTTGAAAACCAAATTTCGCCTGTTTTAGCGATATCGCGTATATTTTTTTGAACACACGCTTCATCTGAGCATTGTTGAGTCAGATAAGCATCGAGCAAAGTGGCTGAGGCAACACCGCTTCGAGTCGACCCATTCAGCCAAAAGGACCACAGATCTGGGTTCAAGAGGTCTTCTGGGCTTTTTTCAAATCCGAGACGATCATTCGCCATGGCTTGTTGTTCGTAGGTCAAGCTTTCTTGAATCGCCAACTCAGGAGTGAGGTAGACGGCTAAGCCCTCGGAAAGTCCCCAGTTGGGGATCAATCCAAAGATGCCAGGAACTCTCCATAACGTGTTGCTAACTTGCCCGATTAAAACATGCGCTAATTCGTGCCCCAGAGTTGGATGGGGAATTTGAGTGCCAGTGATGTGTATTTCTCGATGACTGGGCAGAGAAAAGTGAACGTTCTTCGCTCCCGTGTGACGTGCAAGGTCTTCCGAATTTTTGTAGAGCCAAATGCGAATGGGTCCAGCCGAGCGAATACCGGTTCTTTTTTCCAAACGATTCAACCACAAATTGGCTTCCTGCAAAATTCCTTCTGCCGAATTGTGACCAACAGCTTTTAAATTTGTGTGCAGGATCACATTTCGACGAACGATTTGATCAGGATAGTCCAACAGACGTTCTTTATAGGGAGGCGATATCCAAGAAGAACTCTGCCACTGACCGAACAAACCAAGTCCTAATAAAGTCAAAACAAGCCAGAATTTGGTAGCATGAAACTTCGTATAAACTCCCATGCCTATCAGAGCCAACGCCAAAAGAAGATTCGAAAGCTTATAGAAGAGCAACGCGGGATCCAGATTTTGCCCACGCACTAAGTCTCCTGCAATAAATAGCCAATAAGGCTCAAAGAAGCGTAAAGAAGGCTGGTACCACCAAAGTACGATGTTCATCGCCCAATAACCAACCCATAAAAGAACCGAAACGAGCATGGCCAGACGCATCTGCCCAATCAAACGACCTATCCAAAGCCCCGTACTCAAGTTTAAAAGGAGTTGAGGAACAATCGCCACCAAAAAAGGAACCATACCCGCACTTGTGCTGCAACTTTGAACGACAACAGTGTGCGATTTGAGAAGAAAGAGCACTCCAACGAGCGAACCAAACACCCAAAAACTTTCTTTGCGAAAATCTTGCATGTAACCTTGAGAGGCGCGATGTACTCCTCGAGAAACTCCGGCAAAGAATGAAGCAGGGGCTAAAAATAACCCAAAATACAATGCAGACTCAAAGGTTGGCGTAGCCAAGATTTGAGATTTCCAGCCAATCACCGTTGCTGCCAATGCGAGCAAAGGAAGGATCATGGAAGCCGTCGAAGGAAATCGATTCTCTTTTAAACTCATTTTCTTTTATTCTTTTTTCGAGCCAATTTTTCTCGTTTACGCTTTTCTTTTCGATTGGGATCTAATTTGGGCGCAGAAAATTCAGCGCTGCTCCTAGGCATTGGAGGGATAGACCCTCTCAATCCGCCCAATTTACCGATATTTTGCATCTTTTCTTTCATCCAAGCAAACTGCTTCAAGAGGTCTTCCAGATCTTGTTCTTTCCGACCGGATCCTTGTGCAATGCGCCGCTTCCGAGTTTTACTCAGCCGTATCAAATCGGGTTGATGTCTTTCTTGAGGGGTCATGGATAAAATGAGAGATTCGATTTTTCGAATCTGCGCATCGCCATCGGAGCGAAGCATGGGCAACAAGGACCCCATGCCTGGAAGTTTTTCCAAGAGACCGGCAATGGGTCCTATTTTCCGAATCATTCGAATTTGGTCCAGAAAGTCCTGCAAACCAATCCGACCCTTCATCATGCGTTGCGCATCTTTTTCCGCTTTTTCTTGGTCAATGTGCTCTTCAAAATCTTTGACCAATGAAACGATATCGCCCATGCCGAGAATACGAGAAGCGAGTCCTTGTGCTCGAAACTCTTCCAACTGGGTATTCTTCTCACCGACTCCTAAGAAGCGAATAGGCTTTCCAGTACAGGTCCGCACAGAGAGCGCTGCTCCTCCACGCGCATCGCCATCGAGCTTCGTCAGAATGATACCATCGACTTCAAGCCGCCGATTGAACTCAGAAGCCGTATTGACCGCATCTTGCCCCATCATGGCATCGATGACGAGCATCACTTGATCGGGATTCGTCAAACGTTTGATACTTTCCAATTCGCTCATCAACTTATCGTCAATGGCTAAACGTCCTGCCGTATCGAATAAAACCAAATTAAAATTTTGAGCCTTGGCATACTCCAGGGCTCTTACACACAGCTCGGGTGGCTGAAGGTCGGGCGCTGAAAACACAGGAATGCCGAGCTCTTTTCCCAGAATTTCAAGCTGCTGGATCGCAGCCGGCCGATAGATATCGGCTCCAACCAACAGAGGTTTATAACCCAATTTTTGATAGAATCGAGCGAGTTTAGCGGTTGAAGTCGTTTTCCCAGAACCCTGTAAGCCCACCATCATCAAACTAGCAATCGGTTTTTTGAGTTGAATGGGCTCGGAGCCAGAATCCATCAAAGACTCAAGTTCCTCCTGGCAAATTCGAATAAAATGTTCTGCTGGGCTTATCTTTCGATTCTTAAAAGAGACCGTCACGGCAAGGCCCAGTGCCTTATCCTGAACGCGTTGCAGAAACTGTTCCACCACATCTGCGTGCACATCCGCGTCTAAAAGAGATTTTCGAATTTCTACTAAAGCATTTTTAACATTGCTTTCCGTAAGCAAAGCTTGCCCGTTTAGAAAATTTCTGGCAGATCGAAAACCGTTGGATAGCGTCTCAAGCATGCACAGTTCTGTAGCTTGCTGTTTGCTAATTGCCAAATACCTATTGTAGGTTCAATTTATGTTAAGAAGCGAATTAATCGAGCGTTTGGCCTATGAGGCAAAAGATCTGTCCGACTTGGATGTTGAGATCGTTGTTCGTACGGTGTTGGAGGCAATGAGCGATCAACTGGCTTGTCATGGGCGCATTGAAATTCGCGGCTTTGGGGCTTTTTCTTCTAAGAAGCGTAACCCTCGAAATGCACACAATCCGAAAACAGGCGTGAAAGTCTCAGTTCCTGAAAAATGGATTCCGTTTTTCATCCCTGGAAAAGAACTTCGTGAACGAGTGAATCGTGCAAACTAAGATAGCCCTGGCCTCAACCAGCCCAAGACGACGAGAACTTTTGGAAGCTGTCGGTTTCGAGTTGGTTCTTCTGAACCCCAATGTCGATGAGACAGCGATTCCTGGAGAGAGTGCTCAAGACCTTGTTTCACGTCTTGGACGTGAAAAAGCCCTAGCGGTGGTCGATCAAACTCATCTGCCGATCGTTGCTGCCGATACGGTAGTCGAAGTGGAAGGAATGATTCTAGGGAAACCTCAGGATATCAACCACGCTCGCGAAATGCTTGAACTTCTTTCTGGAAAAGAACACCGTGTGCTCACCGGATTCGGCATTTTTTATCGAGGAAAACTACAGACCGATACCATTGTTACGCGCATTCAATTCCGATCTTTGTCGGCGCAAGAAATTGAGAACTACCTGACAACGCGGGAATGGGAAGGAAAATCCGGAGCTTGCACGCTTCAAGGACGAAGCGGGCCTTTTGTGGACAAAATCCAGGGTAGTTTGACCAATGTCCTCGGTTTACCTTTGAAAGAAGTGCTCGATTGTCTCGATCGGTTGGTGACCCCTACGGGATTCGAACCCGTATTTACAACGTGAGAGGCTGCTGTCCTAACCCTTAGACGAAGGGGCCACGCTGACCTTCGTACCCGAAGACAAAGACTTGATCAAGGGTTTTTCTCCAAGCAAACCAAGTTCCAGGTCTCGATTCAGCCATCGGTAAGTAAACCAAGCTTCGGTCACTTTCTTCACGTAATTTCGAGTTTCCTGATAGGGAATTTGCTCAATAAAGAAATCGACGGGCACTTCGTTCGGCATTTTTTTTAACCAACGTTTTACGGAATCAGCTCCTGCATTGTAGGCTGCAATGACTAAAATCGGGTGCTGCAGGTCATCAAACAAGGCCCTCAAGTGCTCCGCGGCGGTGTCAATATTAACCAAAGGGTTTAATAGTTCGATCGAAGATTTTCGAGCCGTTTGGGGCATCAATTGGCATAAGCCTACTGCCCCTGCCCAAGAAACGATTTGAGCATCAAATTGACTCTCTTCACGACTTAGACCTCGTATGAGTTCAGACGGCAAAGCATTTCGCAGAGATGCTGATTGATAGAGTTCCGGAAAAGCATCCGGAAAAGCCAGTTCATAAAAAAACGATTTTTTGTTTGTGGGAAATCGAGGAAAAGCCAGTCCGGCTCTCCTCATCAACTGGTGCGCTTTTTCAGGCTTTTTCAAATCGAGATATTCTTTCGCTAAAACAATTCGATCCGCCTCCGACGGATTTTCTTTGACCAAACGATCCAAAACCCAGACGGCTTCTGAATCCTGTTTCTTGCGCTTCAGGCAGCGAAAGATTTGATACGTCGGATTTTCCGTGAGAGTTTTTGACTTTGGAATCGCACTTTTTAAAGGCTTTGAAACAGAAAGCTCCTTCAAATGCTGCGCGGCCAAATATCCGTATAGGTTTGTCGGAAAATCGTGAGCAAGATTTTGAAGCACTTGCCTGCCCTTCTCTGGCTCGCCCAGAGCCGCCTTTTCACCCTGATAGGAGTTTAAGTCCGGATAAAGCAGCAATCGCCCGAACCAATACCGAGCCTGTGGAGTACTCTGTTTTTCTAAAAGCTTGAGTCCTTCGGCTCGATCCCCCCATTGAATGGCATTAAAAGCACGTTCAAATTGCGCTTGAACGCTCATATCGCCTTGAGGAAAACGTTCGATAATTTCTGAAAGCGCTTTTTGAGCCGAAGCGGTTTGGTTCAGATCCATGAAAACGTGTGCTTTCCAAAGCATGACATCGTCTGTCAAAACATCCGTCGGATACTTGGACAAAAAATTTTCTAAAACAATCAAGCTCTCTTCACTTGAATGCATCGCGGCTAGGCGAGCTTTCAAATAGTGTGCTTTCTTAAGAGTCTCTCCTGTGCAGATCGAAAGGGCCTTTTTAAGCTGCTCCCGAGCTTCCGAATAACGACGCATTCTTCTAAAGGACAGGCTCTTCAAATAACTGACCTCACAATTTAGATCGGCATTTTCGACAGGCTGAAGTGTTTCAAGAACTTCTGCATTCTGATTAAACTGAGACTGAATTCGAGCTCTTTGGATTCGTTCTTCGGTCGAAAGCCCCAGAACACCTATTTGCCTCGCCGCGCGAGTTTCAGGTAATTCGACTAAAACGCGTTTGGGGTTCTGTTCTACGAGCAAAGACGCCAATTTTTCTCGCCGCTCTCGATCCTGAGAAGAGGATGAAATATTTTTTACGAGCTCTGTCTGGTTTTTCACAGGAAGATTCAAGACTTCCTGGTCCCAAAAGTGAGCAGGAATTGAACAAACCCCGAATACCAATCCAGCTCCCACTTGAAATTTATTGACTAAACGGTTTTTAATCGCATTCATGAAAAGAATCCTACCGATACTGACCATTACTTTACCACTGGCTTTTTTATTGGGCTTCTTTGGAGACAAGCCCGCCGTCAAACCAGCTACCAAAAACGACCTTTGGGTTGAGATGAACGCAGAACAAGCCAAGACTCAAATCCTGGCTATTCCGTCTTTAGCACCGCTTGTAAACCGGGTTAAACCAGCGGTTTTAGTCATTACTACGGAATCCATAGCCCGATCAGAACAGCAAATTCCACCTGGGTTTGAAGACTTATTTCGATTTTTTGGTCCAGGACCTAACATGCGAATGCCGGAACAACGAAGCACAGGCTTAGGCAGCGGGTTTATCATTCATCCCTCTGGTCTTGCCCTCACCAACAATCACGTCATAGAGGCAGCGAGCAAAATTAAAATCAA
Source organism: Myxococcaceae bacterium (assembly GCA_016000045.1). Taxonomy (NCBI): domain Bacteria; kingdom Pseudomonadati; phylum Myxococcota; class Myxococcia; order Myxococcales; family Myxococcaceae; species Myxococcaceae bacterium. The sequence goes on from JAECQY010000002.1 coordinate 19,596, forward strand.
AGTGGGAGGGGAACTCAAGGAATACGATGCAGAAGTCATTGGTGCAGACCCAGATACCGATGTGGCTCTGATTCAAATCAAAAGCGATCGAAAAGATTGGCCTGTGATCCCGTTGGGCAGCTCAAACAGCATGCACGTGGGTGATTTTGCGATGGCGATTGGCAACCCTCTTGGACTTGAACATTCAATTTCTTTTGGCCCAATTTCCGCACGAGGTCGCCGAGACATTCAGCCGTCCGGAAAACGCGGCTTGTTTGATTTCATGCAACTAAGCGTTCCGATCAATCCAGGAAACTCAGGAGGCGCCTTGCTTAACATGTCCGGTGAGGTGATTGGAATTAACACCGCGATCAGTGCTTCAGGTCAAGGTATCGCATTTGCGATTCCGATCGATCAAGTCAAACACATGTTGCCTCAGCTCAAAAAAACAGGGAAAGTCTCCCGTTCGGGCATGGGAGTTCGCATTGAGAACATATCCTCCGATCTGGCCAAAGAACTCGGTTTACCTTTTGCGCAAGGGGCCCTTGTTCGAGAAGTTCTCCCGAATGGCCCCGCTGCGAAAGCGGGCATCCAACCCGGAGATGTCATCACGGAGTTTGATGGAAAAGCGATCGAAGATGCCAGCTCTCTTTCTGTAGAAGCCGGACTCGCAGGCGTTGGAAGAAGCGCTCCGATCACTCTTTTTCGAGACGGAAAATCAATCACGTTGAAAATTACCTTGGAAGCACTCAATCAAGAAATCCCCCTCAAAAAAGCCGATCTCAAAAGCCTCGAAGAGCTGGGACTGAGCGTAGCAAGTTACAAAGACTCCTCGGTTCAAGGAGCCAAGGTTCTGGAGATAAACCCTCGCAGCATCGCGGCCATGGTAGGTCTTGAAAAAGAGGATGTGATTATCAAAGTCAACAACCAAGCCATCAAAAACGCCGAAGCACTCGCAAATATTGTTAAAAAAGCGCCTGAACGCGCTATTTTGCGAATGTTTGTCCGCCGAGGACAAAGCACATTGTTTGTGGTACTTCAGAAACCATGACCCTGCACCTGATCCTCATGCGCCATGCTAAGAGCGCTCTTGCTTCGGAGCATTTCACCGATCATGAGCGCCCTCTGGCGCCTGAGGGCCGAGAAGCGATTCAAGCGATCGCTTCTCATCTCAGCCAGCTCGGAAAAATTCCGGATTATATCTATTCCAGCGATTCTCTGCGCACACGGCAAACCACCGAAATTTTGGTACCCGCTCTCGGTTTTGCTCCAAAAATCGTTTACACTTCAAGCCTGTATCAAGCTTCTGCAGGGGAAGTGATCGATTTTCTTCGACTCGAAGCCAAATCCAATTGCGTGCAATTGGTTGGCCATAATCCAGCGATGGAATCGCTTTTGGAGCTTCTTTCGCATCAATATCGACCGATGGATCCTGGTAGCGTAGCGATTCTTCAACATGATACGAATGATTGGGAACAAGCTTTAAGGAAAGCAGGAACATGGACTCTAGCCGGCTTTATATCCGCGACTTAAAAATTGCGTGCATCATTGGTTGCAACCCAGATGAACGCATACGAACTCAGACGCTTGTTTTGAATCTCGTTTTAGAACTTGGTTCGATGAAGGCTCGGCAAACCGATTCTTTAGAAGATACCATCGATTACTCGGTACTGAGCGAAATACTAACTCACCAAGCAAAGCAGAGCTCTTATTTCACTCTTGAGTGTTTAGCGCAAAATCTCTTACAGACTTGCCAAAATTTCGATTCGAACATTCGAAGCATTGAAATGGATCTCGAAAAACCCCAATGTCTGCCGAATGCTCGCTCGGCAGGAGTTCGAATCCATTTCACTAAACGACCATAATCTCAGCTTCTTTATGGCTTAAAATTTTATCGATCTCGGCGATAGATTGATCGGTAATCTCTTGGGTCGTCTTCAAGCCTTTTTTCTCATCATCTTCAGATAAGTCTCCTCTTTTGACGGCATCTTTAAAAAGATCATTGGCATCGCGACGCGCATTTCGAACCCCAATTTTAGCGTCTTCGGCTCTTTGGCGAGCTTGTTTCACAAACTCCTTCCTTCTTTCTTCCGTCAAAGTAGGAATTGGAACCCTCACCTGCTCACTATCGGTGACTGGAACAAGACCTAAATTGGCTTCTTGAATCGCTTTCTCGATTGGCTTTAACATTCCCTTGTCCCAAGGTCTTACGACAAGCGTACGGGAGTCCGATGCACTGATTGAAGCCACTTGAGCAATCGGGCTCAAAGATCCATAATAGTCTATCCGAACACCCTCCAGCAAACTGACGTTGGCTCTACCGGTTCGAATAGTTGCCAACTGGCGCTTCAGTACTTCAATGGTTTTATCCATTTGATCTTTTGCTTCTAAGCAAATATCATCCAACATTTCTATTGCTCCTAAAAATTAGTTTCTTACCACTGTCCCTATTGTTTCGCCACTTAAAATCCGTTTAATATTTCCAGATTCAGTCATATTAAACACATAGATTGGCATAGCATTATCCATGCACAGCGAAATGGCGGTCGAGTCCATCACTTTAAGCCCCTTCGTCAGGGTTTCTTTGAAAGAGAGCTCTTGGTACTTTTTGGCTTTTGGATTTTTAAACGGATCATCATCGTAAACACCATCTACTTTGGTTGCCTTAAAAATAGCATCTGCATGAATTTCCATCGCACGCAATCCAGCCGCCGTATCGGTTGTAAAATACGGATTCCCCGTACCTCCGGCAAAAATAACGACTCGTTTCTTTTCGAGATGCCGGATGGCTTTTCGACGAATATAAGGTTCACAGAGCTCTGCCATCACAATGGCCGACTGAACGCGGGTGCTCACATCGATATTTTCAAGCGCATCTTGAAGCGCTAATGAATTCAAGATCGTGGCCAGCATACCCATGTAATCCGCGGTCGATCGGTCCATTCCCTGCGTGCTTGCCGCAAGTCCTCGGAAGATATTTCCTCCTCCAATCACCAATGCCACTTCAATGCCCATCTCCGTAACGTCTTTGATTTCTTGAGCGACTCCTTGGATGATTTTAGCGTCTATTCCAGAGCCCAACGATCCCTGCAACGCCTCTCCTGAAAGTTTAAGCAATATTCGTTTGAACATGAGACCTTATAGGGCCAGGTTGTGCGGAAATCAACTCAGTGCTAGAGCAAGGTCCGTGCTCCATTTTGAAATCCGCCGAGGCTCCTCGCTAAAGTCGTTGTCCAGCGCTCTCCATAATCTCAATCAGGACTTTCGTCCAGAATTTAGCCAAACTGTGGTTTCAGATGCTTTGGCTCTGAAAGCTCAAAAGCTTTTACAAGATGTTTCTTACCTCCTCTCGGACCAAGAACGAGAAGAAATCAATCGGTTTTTTAGGCTGTTGTGTGCATCTGGAGCCAAAGTCCTGTCTTGTTGCAGAATACCCATTGCAGGAGCAAGCCCCGAACTTTTAGCACTCTCGGTTGGGATTCCTGTTTATGAGCACCCCGAAGAAGAGGCCAGTTGCGATATTTTAGCCTTCGCGGTTCTAAAAACCTGCGTTGGGTATTTTGGACCCCGTGGCTCCAGCACCTTGAAGCGCTTTGCGCTTAGCGATGATAAGCGGGTTCAAGTGCTGCTTTGCGAGAATTCGGACATTTCCTCTCGCGCAAGCGATGATGGGCAGCCTCGGGTGGAGCCCCTCATCCAAATCGAAGCGCTTATTTCAGAACATTCCACGCTGCAGCCTCTTCTGGAGCGTTTGTCCCAAATTGGCATCAAACAATACTGGACTGCAACTGTTCACGAAAAGGCGAATTTTCCTCAAAGCCTTCTTTGCATGGTCGCCAAGGCCTCCGATAAGTTTACGATTCTCGAGGCTATTTTTATCGTCGGAAATACCTCCGAAGCCAGAGTCCACCTCATTGAGCAACACCAGCTTCAAAAACGAGTCTCCAGTGTCACGCTAGGGTCTCAGCAAAAACTGAAAATTTGCCGTATCACCGAAACTCTTTTTGGCGATCGAATTATACGAGTCGATCCTTTTCCAGAAGACCTTCGAAGCATCTGCCAAAGCACTCAACAAGCTCAAGAAATCGTTCGAGCAGATATTTTGGATGCCTGGCGAGAATCCAGAGCCTAGTTATTGATTCTTCGATTCGCTCGCCTGGATAACCTGAGCACAGACCAAATCCCCGCTGACGTTTAAAACGGTTCTACACATATCCAAAATCCGATCAACGCCCAAAATCAACCCAATGCCTTCCGCTGGAACTCCAACGGTTTGCAAAACAATCATCATCATCGGAATCGAACCGCCGGGAACTCCAGCCGTTCCCATGCCTGCAACCACGGACATAAACAAGACGACCAGTTGCTCATCTAAACCCAAATGGATGCCGTACAATTGAGCCAGAAATAGAACCGTTACCCCCTCAAACAAAGCCGTTCCATTTTGATTGGCAGCCGATCCAATGGTCAAGACAAAGGAGCTAATATTTCGATTCAGTTTCAGATTATTTTCAGCCACACGAATCGAAGTAGGCAACGTGGCGTTGGAAGAAGCTGTAGACAATGCCGTTAGCATGACTTCTTTAATTTGAGAGAAAAATTGCCAAGGTGACTTACGCGCAAGCAATTTCAGAATCAACCCGAAAACAATAAACTGCTGAAATGCAAGGGCTGCGATGACCACGGCGGTGTATTTCCCAAGGTTCGCAATCAGGCCAAGACCAAATTGAGCCGTCATCGTAAACATCAGTGCCGCAACACCCAAGGGAGCCAATGACATCGCAAAATCAACTATTTTCATGGAGACCGCGCGGACCGTTTCTAAGCAAGCAACCAAAGGGTCTCGTTTATTGTCCCCACGAACCAGTAACAGGGCTGCCCCAAAAATAAGCGTAAAAATCATCAAAGAGAGCATATCGCCCTCTAAGGCATTGGCCGCAGACGCGATTGGATTCTTCGGAATCAGAGAAACTAAGGCAGCGGTAAAAGTAGCGGGTTGCGAACTTCGAACCGGCTCGGATAGCGCGCCCAAATGCTTCGTCATTTCGGGGTCAAGCCCTTCACCCGGTTTAAAGATAGAGACAAAAGCAAGGCCCACTAAAACGGACGAAAAAGAGGCAAGTACAGTATAAATCAGTGTTTTTACACCGACGCGACCAAGCTGCTTAAAATCCTGAAGTTCAAAGATGCCCAAGATCAACGAAGAAAAAACCAACGGCACCACAATCATAAAGATAAGCCGCATGAATAGCTGCCCGAGCGGTTGTGAAATGTAGGCAATCGCAGCATTGAGCCAAGGACCTGGATATTGATGGCAAATCAATCCAAGAAAAATGCCTGAACACAGGCCCAAGATAATTTTGAGAGGTCGACTCATGAGGGTCCGAACTTGCCTGGATTGCCTGTTTTTATCAAGAGGTTCCTCAAGGAGTCCAATTTTGACGGATCGATGCTTTAACTGTTTAAAATCCGCTTTGCCCGGCGTTTTCGATGACTGGTAATCGCAAAGCGATGCGCTTCATCTCGGATCCGCTCCAACAAATAGCGCTCGGGCGTGTGGTGTTTTAAGAAAATCGGTTCTTTGACATTCGGCAAAAATACCCGTTCAGGATCCTTCGCGATCGAAGCGACAGGGATGTTTAAAGCCAGATCTTTCAATAAAGCAACCGCCACGCTTAATTGCCCTTTTCCACCGTCTACCAAGAGCAAATCTGGGAAATCGCCTTTTTTGAGACGCCGGCTCAGAACTTCTCGCATACTGGCGAAATCATCGGTTCCTTCAACCGTCTTAATGTTGTATTTTCGATACCGCGATTTTTCTGGCACTCCATCCACGAAACAGATTTGAGAAGCCACCGAATCCGTCCCCTGAAAAAGAGAAATATCAAAGCACTCAATCACCCGTGGAAGCTCTTGGAGTCGAATCATTTTCTGCAAGGCCATCAACGCTTTATGGTTCGTATCCTCCTGTTTCAGCCTTTCCGAAAGACCGTGTTTGGCATTCTCGTAAGCAATCTGCAAAAGATCTTTTTGTTTGCCCCGCTTGGGTTGTTTGATGAGAAATCCAAAGGGTTCCAATTCTTCGATATCCAGATCAATCGGTAAAATCAGTTCATTCGGCTTATCATCCGCCTGTATGTTATCGTAAAACTGGGTGATAAAGTCGGTCAAAACCTGTTCATCCGGAAACTCTTGATCCGAAAATGCATAATGCTCTGCCCCTAAAATTCGGCCTGCTCGAATGGGCATCCGAACCACTTCCAACAGATCTCCTTCGCGCGCAAAGGCAATCACATCTTCCGAATTTGTCTTAGCGAGACGATAAGCGGCTTGCTTTTCTGTGGACTCTTGAATGGCTTTAATGTGATCCCTAATCTGCGCAGCACGTTCAAAGTTTTCTTGCCCAGCAGCCTCAAGCATTCGAAGTTTCAGGCGTTCTTCAATTTCTCGGGTTTGCCCTTTTAGAAAAAGAACCACGTTTTCAATTTCAGATTCGTATTCCGGTACTTCCAAGACACAAGGTGCCAAACATCTTCCCATCTGATGTTGAATGCAAGGACGTGTTCGATTTCCAAGGACCCGATCCGAACAAGTGCGAAGTTGAAACTGCTTGTTCATTTGCAAGATCATTTCACGTAATTTGCTCGCAGAAGGATACGGCCCAAAATACCGCGCTTTATCGGCCCTGGCTTTTCGAATGATTTCAAGCCTCGGATATTGTTCGGCCAAAGTCCCCTTGGGCTTAGAACGAGCAAGTCGCAACGAAAGGAACCGTTTGTCATCTTTTAACAACACATTGTGGCGAGGCTTATGCTTGGCAATCAAAGTCTGTTCAAGCAAAAGCGCTTCGGTATTGTTTCGAACCAAAATAACTTCGATGGAATCTAAAATCCGATCCAGCCACGAGACAAATCGACGCGTATCCTGCCCAGAGAAGTAGCTTTTAATTCGTTTACGAAGGTTAATCGCTTTTCCAACGTAGAATATTTTCCCCTTTGCATCTTTCATCAAATAGACGCCCGGTGCTTGGGGATATGAATTAAAGTCAATGTTCATAGCGATCTCGAAGCCAGTCTCCTAAAAAATTAAACAATAAAACCGCTGAAGCAATACAGATGCCAGGTGCAATCACCAAATGCGGAGCAACCAACAAATAAGTCACTCCTTGTTCCAAAAGAGCTCCCCAAGAAGGAGTCCCAGGAGGAACTCCCAAACCCAGGAAACTTAAGCTTGCTTCCGCTAAAATGAGGGATGAAATCCCAAAGCTTGCTTGAACCCATAGAGGCCCCCAAATGTTAGGCAAGATATGGCCAAAAAGTATGCGTTTGTGTGTGGCCCCTAAAGCAGAGGCCGCTAAGATAAATTCTCGATTTTTAATCGTCAAAACTTGTGCTCGAGCAACCCGAGCGTAGCCCACCCAACCAGTTGCACACAAAGCAAAGATCAGATTCGCAATCCCAGGTTTTAGCAAAGCTGCAATGTAGAGTGCCAGCAAAATACCTGGAAAAGCCTGCAATACATCGATCAAGCGCATCATGACTGCATCGACCTTCCCACCCCAATAACCTGCCATCAATCCGTAAAATACCCCCAGCGACAAAGACAACATTGTGCCAGTCAACGCAACGAAGAGGGAAAGTCTGGCCCCGAAAATAAGCCATGTGAATACGGAAAAGCCGTTTTCCCCATACCCCGGTGCTAAATCCAAATCGAGATCAAGCGTTAAACCCGAATCCCCAATCAGTTCTGGCATCCCCAAGACTGCCAGCAGCAGCAAGGTGAATCCATAAAAAATTGTTTGATCGCTCCAAGATTTCATGGCTCTCTCTCTGCGACTCGAACTCTGGGATCGATTAAAGCATAAACCCAATCTGTCAGAAGATTAAGCAGAACATAAGAAAATGCGATTAAGAGAACAGTGCCCTGCACCATCGGAACATCGAGTTGTTGGATGGACTCTAAAAGCAAAAGCCCGATTCCAGGCCAGCCAAATATTTTTTCGACAACCACTGCCCCAGCCAAAAGAGAACCAAGCTCGAGTCCAACAATCGTTACGATCGGAATCAAGGCATTGCGGAGCGCATGCTTAAAATACACCGACCATTCGCTCAAACCCTTTGCTCGAGCGGTTCGAATATAGTCTTGATGGGAAACCTCTAGAATAGAGGCTCTGGTAAACCGCATTTGAACCGCTGCCATGGTTAAACCCAAACTAAAAGCGGGCAGCAGCAATGAAGCCATTCCATCGCTCGCACCACTGATCGGGAAGATCGGCCAATAGATTGAAAAAGCCAAGAGCAACAACGGAGCCAGGAAAAACTTTGGCAAACTAAGGCCCAGCAATGCCAAAAAGCGAATAGCATAATCGGGCCAACGTTCTTTACGCCAAGCAGCCAGAATGCCCAAAAAGGGCCCCATCGTCAGCGCTATCAACATGGACGCAAACGCTAAGATCAAGGTGTAGGGTAAACGCGCTCTGATTCGGTCGAACACCGGCTCGTGGGTGCGAAAACTTTTGAGTTCATTCGTTGCCACGCGCCGTACAAACAGAATGTACTGCTCTGGAATCGACAGAGGGTGGCCTTCCAGGCTCGTTAGCCCCAAATCGTACGAAAGTTTTTGCCGAGCGGACTCGCTGGCTTGTTCCCCTAAAATCGAATCCACAGGATTGCCTGGAATCACATGCAGCAACAGCGTCACCAAAAACGTCGCACCGAATAGAACCCAGCTAATGGACAACAGTTTTGACATAAGCCCTCGTCAGTGGAAGGAAGGAACCGGTTCGCAAAGGAGTAAAATTCTTGAGACGCTGACTCAAGACCACAATCTGATCTTCGAACCACAGAGGCACATAAGGCAAGGTTTGGATTAAACGACTTTCAATGTGAGCATAGAGTTCTGCTCTGCGATTCTTGTCAAAAGTTTGAGAAGCTTCCTCAATCCAAGAATCTACTTGAGCATCTCGGTAAGCTCCGCGATTGCCTCCACTTTTTCCCTCTGCAGGTATCTTGGATGAGTGAAATACCCAGTCGTACAAGTTGGGCTCCACAACCGGGGTCCAAATGGCACTGTAGAGATCAAAATTTCCCTGCTTGATATTTTGAAAGAGCGTTCCCCACTCCTGAATCCGGAGATCGAGCTCAATTCCAACTTCTTTTAACTGCTGCCGATAAATCAAAGCAATGCTTTGCCGAAACCGATCGGTCCCCACTAAGTAGCGCAAGCGAATCGGCAAATCATACCCAGATTCCTTGAGAATTTGCCGAGCGTGTTTTGGATCGTACTTGGGCACCACCAAACCTGGTGTCTTGGCCCAATGATCCTCCGGAATCAAACCTGTCGCTCGCTTCGCGTAGCTTTGAAACTTAACTTGGAGGATTTTATCGATATCCAATGCTTCCGCAATGGCTTGTCGAACCCGAATGTCCGCAAGCACGGGGTGGCGCAAGTTGATGGCTAAATAAGCATAGTCTAAACCTGGCGTTTTAATCACCTCAATTCGATTTGAATACGAAGCCAAAGCTGGCAACTGAAAAGGTTTGACATTGCCTAAAGCCAGATCTGCTTTGCCTTTGATGAGCTCCAGAAGGCGTGCGTTGGGGTCACGCACCACACGAAAATCTAAGCGCTGAATCGCAGGCTCTCCTTGCCACCAATCCGAAAAAGATTCCATTTTCCAGGTTTCGGTTGCAGAATTAGCTTCCAACAAACGATAGGGCCCGGAACCCGAACCGGTTATAGCAGACACAATTCCCAGACCGCACAAATCCACTAAGAACGGAGCATACGGTCTCTCCAGAACAAATTCGACCGTATCTGCGGAGAGTGGCAAAATATCCTTGATCGGAGCTTTGATCTCAGTTTGAGCCAGATTTCGAAATACAGAGACAATGTCTTCGGCTGTTAACGAACGATGATCGTGAAACTTTAAGCCCGGCTTCAGTTTGATACGATACCGAGTAGGGCTTAACTGCTTGACGGATTCTGCTAAATACGGGACCGGCTCAAGCTCGTCGTTCATTTCAAAGAGCGGCGCATAAAGAAGCTTGCTCATCTGCTGCGCCACTTGCGTATTTGCGTATCGAGGGTCAAGGCTTTCTGGAGCTGTCGCAACGATTATTTGAAGAGGCTTTTCATCTTGATCAGCTAAGCGAGAACAAGAAAGCAGGATATAAAAAGCCAGAATACAGGCAATCGAGCGCATAGGTCCTAAAAACAGGAATTCAGGGAAGGATTTGATGGCTCGCCCAGCAACTTAAACCGGATGCGATCACGATCAAAACCTTGCAAGCGATGAGTCCGAACAATGGAAGTTAAGTCAAACAAAGCACGATCCAATTTTTCATTGTTAATCACGTAGTCGTAGGATGTCAGGCCAACTCGAATCTCTTGCCGAGCAGCTTCTAGGCGTTTTTGGATCTTTTCATTGGATTCAGTCCCTCGCCCCCGGAGGCGCTTTTCAAGTTCATCGATCGAAGGAGGCAGAATAAAAATCAAAATCGAGTTGGGAAAACATTGCTTGATCTGCAAACCTCCCTGGACATCAATGTCAAAGATGACATCTACTTTTGCATCCAGCTTCGCCTGAGTCCATTCCGCAGAAGATCCATAGCGGTACCCGTACACGGAAGCCCACTCCATGAAAGCACGGCGCTGGATCATGGCATCGAACTCAGCATCTTGCACAAAATGATAATCCACCTTGTCGACTTCGTGCCCACGCATCGGTCGCGTGGTATGACTGACACTGATTTCCAAGTTAGACATACTGTCTATTAAAAGATGGGCTAAGGTAGTTTTGCCTGTACCGCTTGGGGCGCTCAGGACAACCGGAAATGCATTGCGTGCCATGTTCTGGCCCATATTAAGGGAGTATTTCTGAGGAAGCAATCCACTCTTGGATCACCTCAGGCAAGCCTGAGGTGATTCTCAAGGAAGCCGAACTTAAGAAAGTAGCATGCCGGTTTGAATCTTCCATAGCTTTTGATACAGCCCCTGCTCTTCGATCAATTGTTCATGGCTCCCGGTTTGAATGAGCTGCCCCGCTTCAAGCACTAAAATTCGATGAGAATGACGAATCGTTGAAAGGCGATGCGCCACTAAAATAGTGGTTCGTCCTTTAGAAACTTGTTGAATGGAACGTTGAATCGCCGCCTCTGTTTCGTTATCAATCGCCGAAGTGGCTTCGTCAAAAATAAACACAGGCGGGTCTTTCAAGATTGCACGCGCAATGGATATACGCTGACGTTGCCCACCGGATAATTTTTGCCCGCGTTCGCCAATGATCGTGTCATAGCCTTGGGGTAATTGATCGATGAAATGATGCGCCTCCGCCATCTCTGCGGCTTGTCGAATCTCTTGATCACTCGCACCGAAAGAGCCATACGCGATATTTTCGCGAATGGATCCGTGAAAAAGAAAGACATCTTGGCTAACAAAACCAATGGATCGACGGAGAGTTTCCAGGGAAAGGGTTTTGATAGATTCTTGTCCCCAGATAATTGATCCGGAAGTTGGCTCGTAGAAGCGAAGCAAGAGCTTAATCATACTGGACTTTCCAGAGCCGGTTGGTCCTACTAGAGCCACCGTTTCGCCAGCTGAGATTTGCAAAGATAGATTTTTTAGACCATGGACTCCATTGGGATATTGCAGGGATATCTCTTGAAAGCCAATCGCAATCGGAGCATGAACCACTGCGGCAACGAGCCCACTGTCTTTGGGGATCGGAGTTTCTAACAGATCCAAAGCACGCTTTGCAGACGCCATCCCGCGTTGAAAGAGATCGGTCGTCTCGGCAAGATCCGTAAAGGGCCACAACAGACGCTGAGTTAAAAAAACCAATACACTGTAAGCTCCGATCGATAACTGGCCGCTCAGTGCCAAATGCCCACCGAATACAATTGTGGCGATAAATCCGATCACAATTGCCATGCGAACCATCGGAATATAAGCTGAGCTCCAGACAATCGCGGACCGATTCGCCTCGGCATACGCCTCGCTATCGGCTTCTAAACGGCCCAGCTCATACTCTTCGGCCGCGTAGCTCTTGACAACCGCGACGCCCGATAAAGTATTATGCAAACGCTCCGAAAGAGCGCCTGCTCGCTCCCTTACATTCAGGTAGCAAGGCCCCAAATGCCTTTGAAAATAGTAGGCACCCGCAAGAATCAAAGGAATCGGCATTAAGGCCATTGCCGCGACGCCAGGAGCCAAAAAAAAGAAAATAACAGCCACAAAAACCGTGCTCACGGCCGTTTGAATGATCGAATTTGCGCCTCCATCGAGGAATCGCTCCAACTGATTGACGTCATCGTTCATGATCGAAAGCAGCGAACCGGTATTTTTCTCTTCAAAATAACTCATGGGTAACTTCTGCGCATGAGCAAAAACATCTCGTCGGAGCGAGTGCTGAATAACTTGAGCCAGGTTTCGCCATTCAATGGATTTTAAGTAATCAAATAAGGACTCAAAACCCCAAATCAAAAGCGTGACTCCTCCTAGAATCAGCAACTGATGCTGCAGATTCAAGATACCCATGGAACCCAAAAACGATTGATCGCGTTTAACAACGACATCAACGGCCACACCAATCAGGATTTCCGGCAGAATATCGAAAAACTTGTTCGCAACCGAATAGAGGATAGCCCGAACAATCCGCGCTCGTTCGAAGGCTGTGTATTGAAAAAAGCGTCTGAAAACCGTCATGTTCGGACTTTATTGGAGCCCGTGTTGCTTCACAACCCTAAATGCACATCCGATCAAAACTTGATGTACCTACCGTCGTTCTATGAGCTGCAGCAATCCACGAATGGCAAGTTCGTAACCAGCTGTTCCGAACCCGGATATTTGCCCCACACAAACTGGGGCAATTAAGGAAATATGCCGAAAGGATTCCCGTGCGTACAGCTGTGTCACATGCACCTCAACCGCAGGGACTCCGATTCCTTCAATAGCATCTCGGATGGCGTAAGAAGTGTGCGTATAAGCCCCTGGATTGATCACGATTCCATCCATGCTCTTGCAGTCATGAATTGCGTCGATCAAAGCTCCTTCGTGGTTACTTTGAAAAAAGAGAAATTCGGCTTGATGGCTAAACTTTTCCGTCAGCGCGCGATGGATCTCCTGAAGCGATTGAGACCCATAAAGTTCCGGTTGACGAGTCCCTAAAAGGTTCAAATTGGGGCCCTGGATCACCCTTATTTTTTTTTTCATGACAGCAAGAATCTAGCACATCTATTTGCTTTTCACTGCATTTCGCCCTCATGCCTTTTTGGGAGCTTGCACATCAGGACTATAAGCAGCAAGAACCGCCAACAGTTTGCCAAAAGCTGGAAACTCTTGATGAAGTTCTTCCATCGCTTCTTGTTGCATCTTCGGATTCTCTCGATCATTCAAGCGGTCCTCCAGATCGGAGTGCTCCAACAAAAAAGAGTCTGTTTGCGAGTTCGCCGCTACAACATCTCGAATCGCGTCTCGAATGGTTGCGAGCTCTGGGGCACATTGAACGAACTTTGGATCGCTCATCACAACCCTATCTGGAACATTCCAAGCAAACCCAAACAGCATCTCCAAGCTTGTGCGTGCGAATCCGTACGCATCTGAAAACGGAGTAACAATGCCCTCTCGGGACAAAGCGTCCCAGTACGGATAGTCGGACCTTATCTCGCTTTGACCGAAACTGTTCGTTAAATCATAATCATTCGTATACCCGCGTTTGTCATGACTCACTAAAATATTGGGGGGTTTGATGTCGCGATGTACGATGCCCTTTTCATGAAATCGCTGAATTGTTCGAGCGGCATCCCCAATCACAGCGAGCTTTTCCGAAAGAGATCCCTGAAAAGTTTTTAGCTCACCGACGTATTCCGCTTCGCGCGCTTCGAGTTTATTTCTATTAACTCGGCTGGTCTTTGACAGGATGCCTGCAATTCGAATGGAAGGATCGCTCATATCTGAACTCAAAGCCGCTTTCACAATATCTGCACCTTGAATAATCACCCGATTTGCTTCCGGAGTATTTGCTTTCACCAAAACAGTACGATGGATGGATTTTTCGTGTTTCTCGCTGTTTAAATCGATATTTAAAGTTCGGGACTGAAAAACCGTCTTATAGGTCCCACTTCCCAGCTTCTTACCCACAAGCTCGACTTCAATCCCAGCCTCTGTTTTTTGAACCCACATATCAAATGGCAATTCGAGAGAAACAGCTTCCTGTTTCCGAACATCCGCCGGCATGGCTTTTCCCGCCTTGAAGGCAGCTTCCGAAGCAAAAGCATACGACTTGCCTAAGAGAAGCTTCGTTCCTGGCGTATTCAGTGCTCCAGAGTGGTCTAGATTCAATATCTCACGGGCAATCATTCGACTTATCGATGTTAAATCAGAAATATCCCGCTTAAAATCACCTAAATTGCTTTCCAAAAATTTCTGAATTTCGGATGGCATGACGGTTTTCTTTCGAACCATTCTGCCTAATGCGTTTGCTTCAAGCAACTGCTTCGCTCTTGCTTCGCGAGATAGCTCCGCGAGAAGAACTGGACGACTGCTGGATCGTTCAGAGTTGCTTTCTCCTGGAGAACTCGTTGCAACGCTGCCTTCGCTGTTCACTCGATTGTCTTCCCCAAAAGCTGCGCGAAGTTGATCGGAATTGGCTTCGGAAGAGAAAACATGGGCAACACCGTTTGCTTTGGCCTGAGGAATCTGGATGTTCAGAATGGGTTTTGTTTCAACAGGTGATACCATGACCCAGTCATCACACTGCAAGAAATCGGAACTGTTTTTCTTGGCATCGTTTTTAAGGTCTTCTGATTCAACGCGCGGAGGCTTCGCATCCTTCAACCATCGGTAAAATCCAAGCATATTTCTAGAATAACCGAACTCAAAATCAATATGGCATTACAAGGTATTAATTTTTACACGGTAAGTTTGAGCAAATCTGATTGTATCAAGGTTTGAACCTGATAAAGTCTGCGCCATGCTGCAGCAAGAAATCGAACTCAAATACCGAATTCCGACTGAGACCGATTTCAATCGATTGCTCCAATCTCTAGGAACCCCTCGTTGCCAAGAAGAACAAATCAATTTCTTCTTTGATACAGTCGATTTTCGATTAAAAAACAAAGGGTTATGCTTAAGACTTCGACAATCAAATGAAGTTTTTTTTCTCACTTGCAAAGCCCCTGTCCAAGGGCTTCAAAGCCCCAATCAACAGGTTTCTATGCATGATGAGTGGGAAGTTTCCATCGATCCTCCACTGGCTCAGTCTCTGTTGTCCGGATCTCCAAGTTGCTTGGAAATGATGCGTTCTACGGATCGCGATTGGAGTCCGATTCTAGCCCAAACCCGGCTCTGCCTATTAGCTCGCCTGGAAAAGCAATTAGAGAATCGAAGCATTCAACAAATAGGTTCATTCTCAAACCTTCGGACTCATTTTTCTTATGAATACGAAGGGCATTCGCTTGATTTCGAACTTGATCAAACTCGATTCTCAGAAAAGCAAATCGATCGAGAACTCGAAATTGAAATTCCTGCTTTGATCTCGCTTTCAGGATTTCAAGCTCATGTCGAAGAGTTTCTGCGCAGCCTCAGTATCCCCATTGAAACTTCAACAGGCAAAAGCGAGCGATTCTTTGCTTTGCTTCGCGCAGAGGCCCTTATCTGAGGGATTCACTTTTTCCTCCGTTGACAGAATAGACAGGTCATGAAAACAGACTCGTCTCGTTGCACCCGTAGCTCAGCTGGATAGAGCATCAGACTACGAATCTGGGGGTCAGAGGTTCGAATCCTTTCGGGTGCACCAGTCAATGTCTCTCATCGCAACCCAAAAAAAATAAATTGCAATCGAACAATTGTCGCTGTACTCCGTGGCCTAGTTGCAGCAATGTGCTTCACCGTTAGCTGATTTAGCATTCGAATTGAAACGAAATTTCTTTTTTGGTGGGTTTATGAAGCTTTTTTGTTCATTTTTGTTTTTTTCATTCAGTTTGCTAGCAGTGAATGATACCGATGCTGAGCAAATTTCTGAGATACCGCCTCATACTGGCGAAACGAAGACCACCGCCGATCAAGAATTTGCAACGGTTTGGAAGGGAACGAGAACTTCTGAGTGGGATGACTATGTAGGTCATGAGGGACAAGGAGACCTGAATCGTTTTTACCAATCCGATCCAGTTCTTCGAGAATTCTTAGGGAACCTCACCAATTTGACCGTGTTGGATGTAGGTTGTGGAAACGGCTATATGTCTCGCTGGGCGTGCCATGCTGGCGCTGGGCGTGTAATTGCCGTTGATATCTCGGAAGAATTCATCAATATAGCTAAACAACATTCTCCTAAAGAGCAATTCAAGGAAATTGATTTCCGGGTTGAGAGCGGCAACGATTTGGCTTCTGTTCCGGATGACTCTATAGACCGTGTGGTGTCAAACTACGTGTTGATGGATGTTGCAGATCTGAAAGGCAACATTCGTCGCATGTATGAGGTTCTCAGACCGGGTGCAACAGCTTCAATCGTGATCGTACATCCTTGTTTTCCTATCAAGTATCGCAGCGAACATGATGGGCGGCTTATTCTGGAGTGGGAAGATTCTTATTTTGCAACTCATTTGCAAGTTACTCCTCCTTTTGATCAGACTTTTACAACTCCATTCAAAATTATGCACCATCCTCTGGAAGAATATGAAAAGGCTTTTGAAGAGGCTGGATTTAAACGAATCAAATTGAGAGAGCCTCATTTAACGAAATCGCAAAAGCAACACTTAGACCCTTCCTTGCCAAAAAATCTTGGAGAAATACCCATATCAATCGCCTGGTTGCTGAAAAAGCCGAATGAATCTGTAAAGAAACTACTATCAGCTTTAGAGTGCTTCTGCCCTGAGGTTGGAATCGGATTTAGCGAAGGTGAAAACAGGCGAGGCGAATTAGTCGAACATACGAATAATATTTTCAATACAATAAAACAGCGGAAATCTGGTTCTGGTTTGTTTCATCTTCTACTGCGCAAGCTGGGACGCTCTTTTCAATGGGCCGCTAAAGATGGCGAAAAGGCCCTTTACTGTTTTCAGATGTCTCTGAGAATAGCGAGAACCCTAGATAGCCCCGATGTAATCGTCTATCTTTCTGACGTTGGAGAGCTGTACTTTGAACGTGAACAGTATAAGAAATCTCTTCAGTGCTATACTGATGCTGTGGATGTCGCAAGGCAGAAAAATCGAGTTCAACTTGCTTCTTGTTTGCATGGTGTTGGTTATCTTGCTCGAGTGACAGAGGACTACGAGACAGGTCTGCAAGCATTGGAAGAGGCTTCGGTGTTCGCTCAAATTTATGATAACGGACAGGCGGCTATTCAAGTTAGTGGTGAGATCGGCTGGATTTACCGCCAATTGGGCGAATATTCAAAGGCGCTCAACCTAACCAAGGCGGCGGTAGATCGTATTCGAGAAAATCCTCAGAGCCTTGATCCTAAACAAACGCCTTTGGATTATGCTTACTTAATTAATAATATTGCATTAATATATAGAGATTTGCATGAATATTGTGAATCAAAAAAATATTTCGAAGAGGCTTTAATTTGTTATAAAAATATATATAAAACTAAAGATGAAATTTTTATATGCGTTTTAAAAGATAATATTTCATTAAACAAATACTCCATGGGACGACTACAAGAAGCCCTAGAGCTAGCTCAAGAAGTATTGGAGCAACGACTAAAACTTTACCCTGATGGTCAGAGCGTCGATATCGCTCGATCGTTCTATAATATGGCAACCATGCATCGAGAATTAGGGCATCTTAGATTAGCGCTTGAAAAAGTGAATAAATCATTGCTAATGCGAAATCAGATCTTGGATAACAATCATTCAGATGTAGTATGGTCACGATATGCTATTGGACTTGTATACCAAGACATGGGTAGACTAAGCGATGCATTAGAGGTTTTTCATCAAGCCTACTCAACTCTTGACGGTAAAAAAGATTTTGCTTTGAGAGCAGCCCTATTAAGCGCATTAGGAAAGCTTTATCGCTCGATCGGACAGTATGAGGAAGCTTCTCAAAAATTCAAGGAGGCATTAAATTTTGAAAAACTCTATGCCACCGAATATACAAGCCTACTGTTGGAGAGTGCGCTTCTTGCTAAAGATCAAGGTAATTGGGAGGAGCTGACTCAGTTTTTAGAACAAGCTTCCAAAGATTTTTCAAGTCAATCCTTTCCAGAAGTAATTCCCTTGTACACCCTGCAGGGATGGTTAAGATCGTTTCTCGATGAACCAGAGCAAGCATTAGCACTTCACCTCAAAGCGCTTGAAATTGCCACTAAGGCTTTTGATACCCTAGAAATACCCATCATGGGAGAGCTTTATACCTACGTGGGTGATTCCTATATGGCTCTCGGTCAACAAGCTACCGCTACGCAATTCTATGAAAAGGCGCACCAAGTGAGGCAGGAAGTAACAGCACGAGAGTATCCTTTTACGCGCAGAACCAAGAATGAACCCGTGTTCACTCAGCCTGAGGTTTTACTTCCGGCCCATCAGAATTTATGGAATGGGTCTGTTAAATATCTAAATCCTCATTCTGGGAAAAGCTATGAGGTAATACCACTCAGTTCGCATGGTGACGATTGCGGCTTTGTAGCCCTTGGAGCAACTCGAGAACAGTGTATTGAACTCATCAAGAAGCATGCCGATAACCCCAAAGTTCAGCATCTGCTTGCTGCAGATATGGCATTAAAAGCCTTTGCTTCGGATTCTTTCCAGCCGGATGATTCTGTACCTACGGCTGAACAAATAAAAGCATTTCTAGATGATGAATTTATCACTCAGCGAAACCCCTTAACCTATTTCAGAGATGGTGGTGGAATGTTGGAAGCTTTGGCAGGTCTTTTAAATATCAATGTGTCTGTATTTGCAGGAGAAGCTGCGCTAACAAAAACAATCTCCATACCCTTCGCTCAAAATGCGAGTGCCCCAAAAGCAAACAGCACGGTAGTAATTCAGCACGTAGCTGGGCTAAGCAGAACCGGTCACGCTTACATGAAGAACGTAAATTTGCTGCGTGAAACACCACCTGAACCGTATCTCTCCGGCTTGTACACGGGCACGGAGGAGCGCAGCAGGTCCGAAAAAACTGCTAAACAGACACTAATAAGAAGTGCTGAAGTCGTCCTATCGGAGTGTGATGATGCCGCTAATTTTGAAGAAACACAACTACGATTTGCTAATCGTGAAACAATTTTAGCGATCAATCGTGCTAATATTCACGATGCTAACCATACAGTTCTTCCAAGGTGGACGGAAGATGACGGAGACTGCGCTTTCCATGCTTTGCGTACCACAAGAGCCGATTTTCTCAGGGAAATTCATGCTATTGTGCAAAACCCATGGCATAATTTACATAGGGATGTCGTCGCATTATTCAACGGACTGATCAGCGCAGGAGAGTATACCTATGAAACCTGGCGGCTGGCAATGCTGGGTGTACGAGCAGCCCCTTTGTGGGCAGGAGAATTTGAGCTTAATCTTTGGGGCTTGCTCCATCACAGGAGGGTACGTGTTTTTGAGTTAGGTAATAACGGATTCTTTAATAACGGAGCATTTGTCTTTGGACCAGAGAATGCCGAAGAGATTTGGGTTGCATACGTAAATGCTGGTGGACCACTAACGGGGACGGCCATTCAGCAAGCAAACCATTATATTGAGCTGCAACGGCCTTCCGAAGTTGCTTTATTGGGATTAGCGACTCCTCTTAGACTCACGAGTAACACCAGATGAGTCTGGGTTCACTGATAAGATAGAGCCAATCCGCTCCAAGGTTCCACCTCCTCACTTGTGCACGTTGACGAACTGCAGATCAAAACACTCGCCTCTTGCTCATGTTGCAATTGAATCGTTTGGCTACCAAAATTAAACAAAACCCAAACCGTATTCTGTTCATAACTTCTGGAAATCAAAAGTAAGTTTGGATTAGCTGTCGAGTGAATTTTTTGATTTCCCAATCTCAGTGCTGCACTCTGAGTTCGGAAGTAGATTAACTTACGATAGAGCCAGTAGATGGAATCTCGATAGTCATCGCTCTGCTCTTCGACAGAGTCCGTGGCACTGGAAAATGGAATCCACGGAGCATGGCTACTGAAGCCTTTATACTCTCTTGTCTCCCATTGCATGGGAGTACGAGACTCCTGTCGTTTCAATGGAATATAGGGACTTCCTGTCCAATAGCGAAACCAGGCTGCTTTGCTCATGATGCGATGCAGGGGATCTGGACCTTCTTCCCAATGCCCCTCTCCTTCCCGTATCCCAATTTCTTCGCCATAATAGACAACGGGTGTACCTCGCATTGTCATCAATAGAAACGCTGCTAAGCGCGCTTTTTCATCGCTATTTCCGAATCTTGTATAGTGTCGAACTCGGTTCTGATGGCTAAACGAGTTGATCGGCCAATCACTGCTGGAGCTACTCGTTTCAATCTCCGTCCATTTTTCTTGAAATGCTTGAGCGCCTAGATTGAGACTCCATAAATCGGAATCAAAAGCGAGCGGAACCCCCTCTCCTTTTAAGCCTCTTAACTGAGAGGCAGCGTACAGCCCTTCTCCGAAATCAACATCGTTTTCTGCGAGCAAAACGGCATTATATTCATCCGTAAGATGCCGCACCTGCAAGAATATCCCTTGAAGCTCCTCCCAGCGATCGCGATCGTTGGAATGCTCTTGGCTCCAGTAGCGATAAAAAAAGCTTTGAACCCAGCGCATCGACAAGAAAGTGCTTGGATTATTTTTAAGATGCTTTTCTTTCAGGTAGCAATTGGCAAGGTCCAGTCGAAAACCCTCTACACCGTTTTTGAGCCAGAACTTCATGATTTCCAGAACCTCATCCACCACAGCTGAATTTCTCCAATTTAAGTCTGGCTGCTCTCGAAAAAAAGAATGGAGGTAATACTGATGGCTGCCGGAATCATATTCCCAAACAGACTCATCCAAACGAGAAATCCAATTATTAGGCTGATCTCTCCAAAGATACCAATCACGCTTTGGACTTTGTTTTGAGCGACGCGCTTCTATAAACCAAGGATGCAAACGAGACGTGTGATTTACCAGCAAGTCTAAAACAATTTTAAGGTCGCATTTCTTGGCTTCTGCCATCAAATCCTTGAAATCGCTCCAAGTGCCTAGCTTGGGGTGAATACCATAGTAATCGGTGACATCGTGCCCAAAATCATCTTCTGAAGAAGGGTGTATCGACGAAATCCAAACGGCTCCAATCCCCAGAGATTTCAGATAACTCAGTCTTTGCGTCAGTCCTCGCAGATCTCCAACCCCATCTCCGTTGGAGTCTTGGAAGCTTGGAAGGTAAACGTGATAAAAGACCCTTTCTTTCCACCAAGGAGGGTTTTCCTCCTGACGTGCCGGGTTCGGATCCTGGAGAGCCGCTGAAAATCGAAAGGTCGTCTGCGATGAATCTTGCCGAGAGTGATAAAATCCAACCAGTACCCCCAGCATGGAAAGAAATGCGCCCAAAATCATGGCTAGAGAACGAGTGCCGAAGGCAAGTTATTTCAATACGACAGAGTGCTCAGCGTCGAGATTTCATGGCTGATCGATGCTGCAAGCTCAATATCTTCAGGGGCATCTAGGATCCGTTCAACCCATCTGGCAATGCACAGCATATGACTTTCTCGAAACCCTCGAGTGGTAATCGCGGGAGTACCCATTCGAATCCCAGATGTCACCGTCGCGGGCTCAGGATCAAATGGTATCTTATTTTTATTGACCACGATACCGGCACGCTCCAGGGCTTCTTCGGCACGCTTGCCTGTGATTTTTTTGCTTCGTAGATCGATCAAGATAAGATGGTTATCTGTACTGCCCGAAACTAAATCAAAATTTTTCTGCTTTAACTCCCAAGCAAGCGTTCGAGCATTGCTTAAAACCCGCTCTTGATAACTTTTAAAACTTGGCAAAGAGGCCTCATAAAGGCAAACAGCCTTACCGGCAATGACATGCATCAAAGGCCCCCCTTGGGTCCCTGGAAACACACAGGAATCTACCCGCTTTCGATATTCGTCTTTGCATAAAATCATCCCACCTCGAGGGCCTCGTAAGGTCTTATGGGTCGTGGTGGTGACAAAATCAGCATACGGAATCGGCGAGGGATGAAGCCCGGCGGCTACGAGGCCTGCGATGTGAGCCATATCGACCCAAAGTTTAGCCTTTACCTGGCGCGCAATGTCGGCAAAGCGTTCAAAATCGATGGTCCGGGGGTAAGCGGAAGCACCGGCCAGAATCAACTTGGGACGCTCTTGATGAGCCAATCGTTCCACCTCATCAAAATCAATCAACCCCGTCTCAGGAGAAACTCCATAGGGAACGATTCGATAAAGTTTGCCTGAAAAATTAACTTTTGCTCCATGCGTGAGATGTCCACCGTGATCCAAATTCATCGCCAGCACGGTATCTCCAGGATTGACTGCCGCCATGTAAATCGCCCAGTTCGCATTCGCGCCTGAATGAGGCTGAACATTGACATGTTCTGCATGAAACAGATTTTTGGCACGCTGGATCGCTAAATTTTCAACCGCATCAACGTGTTCGCATCCGCCGTAATAACGGGCTCCTGGATAGCCTTCCGCATACTTGTTGGTAAAAACGCTTCCCACAGCCTCTAAGACTGCCTCAGATACATAATTTTCACTGGCAATAAGCTCAAGACCGTGTGATTGACGACTTTTCTCTCGTTCAACAAGCCCCGCGATCTGCGGATCTATTTTAAACAATGCACTCAACTAAGCACCTCTGGAATCAAAAGACGTTGGCAAAATGGGCAAGATTCCAACAGTTCCCCCTTCGAAACTCGATTGTATAATTCGGGAGGCAGTGCGCGCTTGCAGGCGGTACAGACTCCCTGAGAAAGAATTGCGATTGCGACACCCGCTCGCTTGGAAGCCACTTGCTCGTAGCGCTTGCCCAAGGAGCTTGGTAAGCGAACAAAAGCCTGCGTTCGATCTTCTTCTTCCTGAAAACGCCGTTCAGCAAGCTCGACAAGCTGGGCTTTCACTTGATCGGTTTCTTCTTGAAGCAAGAGCGTAGCTTTGCGCAACTCCTCTTGAACACCTGCAAGCTCTTTTTTGAGACGCTCTTCAACTTCAAAGAGCTCAAGCAGCTTGGTTTCCGATTCTGAAATCAATCGCTTCTGAAAGCCTATTTCGGAAATGAGAGTTGAATATTCGCGTTCTCCTCGAATTTTATCGGCACGAGCCTCCCATTTTCTAAGGTTCATTTTTTCCGTTTGGAGTTCGAGTTCGTGAAGGCCTTTTTGCTTCAAACACACGTTGAGCTTATCTTGAACCTCTTTCCCTTGAACATTCACGCAATCTATTTTTACTTTTGCTTGGTTGGCCACGGCCCTAAGCACTTTCTCTTGATCGATCAGTCCGCGAATGTTGAAATCTTTCGCTGCTAAATCCGATAAAAGAAGCAATTGTTCTCGAACGGTCATGCACACACTCCAGTTTTGGTGGGCCCGGCGGGATTCGAACCTGCGCGCGGTCGGTTATGAGCCGAATGCTCTACCGCTGAGCTACGGGCCCACAATGGAAATGCCTTCTTCCTTGTCGCATAAATCGCCGCACGAATCAACCTCATGGACTACCGGAATTCCTAGCAAATGACAGCACAGAAAAAAACGGCACAGGGAAAGAATGACGGGGGGGGGCGATTCTCTTTTACCCGTCTAATACGAAACAAGCAAATTTTAGGTAACGCAACTCTGGGCACACGTGAGGAAAAGGATGATCCATTCCCTGCCCCGAGACGCGTATCAGTTGTCCTCGGCGGCGAGCTTTTGCGAGAGCTTCTTCGTTTATTTGATGAAAATCGTTAAAATCGATTTGGCTGCTGCAGGAACTCAAGGCCAAAAGCCCTCCCGGAGTCACTCTTTGAGCTGCCATGGCAAAGATTTCAACGTACTTGCGCTTCGCTCCTTCCCGTTGCTCTCGCGAGTGGGCGAACGAAGGTGGGTCGACAATCACCAGATCTCTCAAATCTCGATGCTGGCTCAAATACTCCGAGACATCTTCAACACAGGCTTCGTGCAGATCGCCCTCCAATCCATTCAACAACCAGTTTTGATGAGCAGAGCGAATCGCACCCTCAGAGATATCGACACTCGTCACCTGCTTCGCGCCTCCGAGCCCCGCATAGACCGAAAATCCACCCGTATAACTAAAGAGATTGAGGACGCGCTTTTCCAGGGCAAGGGATCGAATAAACTGTCGATTCTCTCTTTGATCAAAAAAGAAACCTGTCTTTTGCCCCTTTTCGAGATTGACCTGGAAGCGAACGCCATTTTCTCGAATCATAACTTCGGGTTCTTCGAGCACCGATTCTTCCCGCCGTTTTTTTTCAAGTATGCGAGAGCATCCCGTTGTCTCAGTAATCCAATGTTTGATCCACGCACGATTCCAAAATTCCGAAGGTCCTTGGCCATCTAATTGCAAAACCGCCGTATCTCCGTAAAGATCGCAAACGAGACCGGGAAATCGGTCCCCTTCCCCATTGATCAACCGATAGCCGTTGGTATCACTCTGACGAACAGGGCTGCGCAAGCGGTAGGCCATTTTAAATCGCTCAAAAAAATAAAACTCGCTGGGAGGAGCCGATTCAAAACTCAAAATACGAAGAGCCAAAACGCTATTGGGGTCGTAAATCCCCCACGCTAGAAAGCCACTCTTATCCTCCACACGCGCTAAAGAAGCCCGTTCGACTTGCTCGGGCGCTTGAATCGCGTCGCGATAGACCCATGGATGCCCTCTTAAGATGGAGCGCCGTAAATTGCGTGTCAAATAAACTCGAATTTTTTGCATGTTAACTTAATTCCGGTCTTATACTGCCCTGAGGAGGATAGTCTAAAGTATCGTCCAGTTGATCGATTTGGGCCTGCGAAAAATCAGGCACAGGGAGCGCATGATTGGCTCTCAGAGCGGCTATTTGATCACGAGCAAAATCCGGATCAATCTTCGAGGGACTGTAACTCTCTTGAAGAGATAGGGCTAAAGAGGTTCCTACTTCAGCGACTTTATCAAGAAAGCGAAGCAAAAGATCCTCTTGAACCGCTAGAAATTCTCGATGTTCAGTGGTGAGTACGTACGCTTGAATAGCCAAATCCAGCGAGTCTAAAGAGATGCCGACAAAACGCACCCGAGCCCCTTCGGAATCCACTTTCGGATGGGCGTAGAGAATCTTCTGCAACTCGATCAACAGCAATCGAATTTGATCGGATGAACTCATGCGATGAACGCCCAGCGTGCACGTAAATCGAATGCGATCGCGAAGAGAGAGATTCTCTAATTGCATTTGAGCCAAGTCCGCATTCGGAACCGACAGTAAACTTCGTTCCTGAGTTCGTATTTTTGTGGTCCGGATTCCAATCTCTTCGACTTTTCCCGTCTGACTCCCAAAACGGCATTCATCACCCACACGAATTGGGTGATCCAACAGCAACATAATACCGCCAATGAAGTCACCCACCATTTTTTGGGCACCCAATGCCACGGCAATTCCCCCCACACTAATGCCTGCGATCAAGGCTGTTACGTTAACGCCAATATTTTGGAGAAAGGTCACGAGCGCCAAGAGTGCTGCAACAGCTTTAAGCGTCTTGCGGCCGAGGGGGATCATTCCAATCATTCCCCCTTGTCCATTGGATTTGAGATGCTCAGCAAGCCATTCGCCTAGGAGATCAACCACACTGAAAACAAACCAAGTGAGAATGAAAGCAGAGAAAACAATCGCCGAGTGCTGAAAATAAAGATCCCAATTCTCTGGTAAGAGCAAGACTCTCTTGGCCAACGTAAAAAGCATCAAAGCCAATCCGGCTCGAATAGGCGTAAACCCAAGGCGAATCATATTTTTGTCAAAGGTCGGGATTCGCTTCAATATTTGAATTCCAAGCAACCGCACCAGGAATCGCGTTAAATAAAAAGACAATAGGTACGACCCGACTGCCAGAAGAATTAAGATGGAAGCTTGTATCAGCACGCTCATTCTTGCAAACCAGGCCCTTCGAACCTAAGCTCGTCCTTAATTGGATCTTTGAAACCGGGACGCAAAGGCAATGCATCCGGGTGATCCGTTTGGTACTGTAACACCTTTTGGTCTCTTGGCAAAAGATGTTTGGCAAGCGTTTTCATTCCTTCGAAATCTATGTTAGAGCTGCCTTTTAGTATGATTTTAAACGTTTCGGGTTATTGTTTTGCCCACCTCACCCATCTGCCGAAAATGCGCGAAGCCCTGGCAAATCATTGCAAGGCTCAAAATTTAAAAGGCACCATTTTGCTTAGCCCAGAAGGCATTAATGTGTTTTTAGCGGGCCCTCGCACGGGCGTAGAATCAGCCATGGATTTGATTCGAAGCTATCCAGGTTTAGAATCCTTTGTAGGCAAGGAAAGTTTCTCAGAGACTCAACCCTTTCGGCGCATGCTGGTTCGCTTAAAGAAAGAAGTTATCTCTTTCGGCGTAGAGAAAGCCAATCCTTTGCACCATGAGGCTCCTCGATTGAGTCCGAAAGATTTAAAACGCTGGTTGGATGAAGGAAAAGAACTGATTTTGCTAGACACTCGAAACGACTACGAAGTTGAGTTGGGAACTTTTCAAAACGCTGAACACTTTGACTTGAAAAGCTTTCGTGCATTCATTCCAGCGGTTGAAGAAAAAAGAACAACTTGGAAGCACAAAACAGTGGTCACTTTCTGCACCGGAGGAATCCGATGCGAAAAAGCGGCTCCCTTTATGAAGATGCTTGGATACGAAGACGTCTATCAGCTTGAAGGCGGTATTCTTAAATATTTTGAAGAAGTGGGAGGCGAACACTGGAACGGAGATTGCTTTGTCTTTGACCAACGCGTCGCGCTCAACCCCGAACTCAAACCAAGCGGTCATGGTCTTTGCTTTGACTGCCAGACAGTCCTTCCTCACGCCGGTGACCCATGCCCGACCTGCTCGCCTTTGAACGTTCCGCACGAGAACTTCGACAAGACAAGCCACATTTAAATACGCGTCCCATTAGGATACGAGGCCTGGCTGTTGGAGAGTCTTATTTGACTTATCTGAACAGGCGAATTCCCTTAGAAGACCCGGACGCGTGGACACGAGCGCTTGAAGCTGGAGAGCTTTGCTTGGATGGCAAGGTGCTTAGCCAGGATACCGTGATCCAATCGAACAGCCGTTTGTCCCACACCCGAATGGAGCCAGCGGAACCGGAAATCAACATCCATTTGTCGGTTGTTTACGAAGACAAGGCTCTTCTGGTTTTAGATAAACCCCACAATCTTCCCGTGCATCCTTGCGGCCGCTACCACCATCATAGTTTTTCAGTCATTGCCGAGCATGCCTGGCCAGAGCTTACCCTAAAACTCGTTCATCGATTGGACGCCGCAACTTCTGGTCTTTTATTGCTCGCCAAAACAGCTTCCGTCGCGCGCGATCTCGTTCATCAATTTGAACATCGTCGCGTTAAAAAAAGCTATCTAGCCAGAGTTTATCCAGAACCTACTTGGACAAAATTCGAATGCAACGAGCCCATTGGTACCCATCGCCTTGATCGCGGTTCTCGAGGCATTTCAAAAAACGGCCAAGAAGCTCGAACGCGCTTTGTTCATCAGGGGCATGGAATCGTTGAAGCCCAGCCCATCACTGGAAGAACGAATCAGATCCGTGTTCACTTGAGCCAACTTAGGCATCCGATTATGGGAGATACTCTGTACGGAGGTGCTGCTGCGCATCGATTATTTTTACATGCTTCGACACTTCAATGCCTTCATCCACTAACCCAGGAAGAACTTTTATTTCACAGCGCAGCCCCACAATTCGGCTCTGACTCAAGATGACCAAAATTTCGTAAATTCATCGATCAAGTTAAGGAATAGCTTCCAAAGTTTTCATAAAAAGGAAAAATTCCCTGAGCAACTAAAATAAGCATAAAACATCTCGCTTCCTATTCTACTTTCACGCTTGCATTGCAAAAGATTCTGATTGAAAATAACGACTATGTTCGCCGGACAAAGATGAGATATACCGACAAAGCGCACCCTAGAAATTGGGTGAAAGTTAACGCAACTGACTTGTTATTCCAGATCTTCAGTCGTTTTTTCAGATTGATGCTCGATGCCAAAACAATCAAACCTTCGAAGGGAAGGCATTTAACCACAATAACAATGTTATTGTGGCCTGAACACCGTTGATCTTTGAAAAATCCATATTGACTAAATAAATCCGGATAACATTACAGAAATACCCCCCCCTTCTCTCTGACGATGTATCCTCAAAAGACAATGACGACCCCGAAGCACACTGGCACCGCCTGATCCAAGTGGAGGCTGCGGTCCACGTCTGTGGCCTGGAACTTCAGGACTCGTCTCCAACAAAAGAGGCAATTTTTTTATTTCCTTCTTGGTTTCGTCCTTTGGCTGATTTTTAGTTCGAAGCGCAATATAGTGGTTAGCAGAACGACTATTTGCTTGCGTCACAGGCTTTTCACTGACAAAAGCAAGCCAAACCTGGTCAGCAGCATGCGAGCGGAGCTCAGCACGGTGCCGAACGAGCGATTGGACTTTCGAGAGGAGGACTTACCACAAAGATTCAGTTGGCCACCGATGCGCATGGAAATCCAATCGATTTTGAAATCACAGGGAGTGAAGTACAGGATGCAACCGTCGCCCATAAAATCATCAACCAGGCCCATAGAGCCGAGAACGTAATTGCTGATAAGGGCTATGATTCAGATGAAATTCGGCGACACATCCGAAATCGAAGTGCAATACCGATTATTCCGCGCCGTTCGAACAGTATGAGACCAAATTCAGAATTTGACTCCCATTTGTACAAGCACCGCCATCTTGTTGAAAATTTATTCGCGAGACTGAAGCACTTAAGAGGTATTGCGACTAGGTTAGAGAAATTAGCTCGAAACTACCGGGCAATTGTTTGTTTGGCCTGTTCGATGATTTGGTTGAAGTTAGGAGAATTAAATGAGGACACGCCCTAGAACCCCATTCACGACAGTCCATCTAAACGCCATAATTTATTTTGCCGGGAATCGCTATCATTTCTCCACACATCCCTTCTAATTTGCTAGGATCAAAGAGTGCCAACAATCAGTTCATTTTATGGAATCATGATTCAAATATTTTGGGGCGATCATTCTCCGCCTCACTTCCATGCATTTTACGGTGAATTTGAAGTTTTAGTTGATATTGCTACTCTTGAAGTGATTGAAGGAGCCATGCCCCGCAGAGCTCTGGCGCTTGTTTTGGAATGGGCCTTTTTACATCGGGTCGAATTGATGGAGAATTGGGAATTATGCAAACAGAAACAAACACCCAAAAAAATCAAACCTCTGGAATAGCTTCCTCGCCAGTACCTTGGCGGATTCAAAGCATTCAACTTATGGAAAACTACCGCATTGCCATCGAATTTAAGGATGGCCTGAAGGGCGTTCTGGATCTCTCTAAACTGGTTATGAGTCATGATGCGGGGGTTTTTACCGCTTTACGCGATCAAGCACTATTTCATCAAGCTTATTTAGACCACGGAGCTGTTACATGGCCTGGAGAACTCGATTTAGCGCCAGATGCCATGTATGATAGCATTAAGAAACGACATCAGTATCTGCACTTTTGAGGGTTTGATCGACTTTCTGTCTGCCTCGTAATCCCAACGGGCTTCAAAGCGAGGCCCAGATCATTCCAAAACTGTCGGAGATTGGCTGTAGCCTGGCGCTCTCAACAGGATTCGAACCTGTGACCTTAGGTTTAGGAAACCTACGCTCTATCCTGCTGAGCTATGAGAGCAGATGGCTTGCTTTTCCTTCAAAAAAGCATCCAAGTCAAACCCGGATTTACTCACCCGTCCCGAGCCTTTTTTCTTCTCGCTCGAGTTCTTCTTTGTAGGTTACGCTATAACGTGTCCAAGGTCTCAATTTCAACCGAGCGTAGCCAATCGGTTCATCCGTACCTTCGCAAAGACCGTAGCTTCCATTCTGGACTTTTTCCAAGGCTCGCTCGACCTCACGCAACAGCTTCGCGTCGCGATCCATTAAACGGGTCTCCAAAGAAATCTCGGCGTCCTCTGAAGCCAAATCAGCTTCATCACCCGGTACTTGCTCGCTGGTCGTACCGTTGCGCCTTTTTTTCAATTTTTCTTGAAGCTCTGTTCGAGTATCTTCAAGAATCCCGATCAATTCCTGCTGCTGTGCCTCGGTAAGCGATTTTTCAGCTGATTTAGTTATTGCCATTTCGGTTCTTTATCCAAAAGCCTGTCGGTAATCAACAAAATCTGTCGTTTCAAGATCAGAGTTTGGGTTTTTACCTCGAAAGAACTGTTCGATGGCCTCGCTAACTTCTTCTTCTTTTTCAAGAGTCATGACTTTCGAGCGAAACAAGCTCGAATTTTCAAAGCCCTTGGAGTACCACACTAAGTGGCTTCGAAAAGACTTCAAACTGCCAAAACGAATTTGTTCAAAAAAATGCTTTAGAATCAAATCGCAGCGTTCATCCGACGAAGGAGGAGAACCCCCTGTTAAATCGCGAAATATCCAGGGATTGCCCAGTGCCCCTCTTCCGATCATCACGGCATCGCAACCTGATTCAATCTGACGTCGACGGGCTTCACCGGCCGATTCAATATCTCCGTTGCCAATCACTGGAATTTGCATACGCTCTTTGAATTGACGGATCAGGTCCCAGTCTGCTTTGCCTGAATACCCTTGAGCTCGCGTTCGTCCATGCAGAGCAATGGCTGCACATCCAGCATCTTGCAAGGCACTGCCCATCTCAAAGCAATTGATGCTATTGGAATCCCAACCCGTTCGGATTTTCGCCGTTACCGGCGCATCGGTTCCAATGGCTTGACAGATCGAACGAACCATCGAAGCCGCTCGCTTGACATCCGTTAGCAAAGCCGAACCGGCCCCGGTCTGAGTAACTTTTTTAACCGGACACCCCATGTTGATATCAATAATATCCGCCCCTAATCGAACGGCTTCTTCTGCCGCGCGGCACATCGACAGCTCTTCTCCACCGAACAACTGCAATGAGTAAGGTTTCTCAACCTGTGGATCGTATCTTAAGTAGCTTTGGGTTCGGGCGTTTTTAAAAAAAATCCCTTTAGCCGATATCAACTCTGTGGTGGCTAAACCTGCCCCCATCTGGAGGGCTATCACTCGAAAAGGCATTTCGCTCACACCCGCCATAGGTGCAAGAAAGTAAGGAGACGGAATTAAGTGTTTTCCAATCGATAGCATGCTGATAGGGGGTGAAGTCTAGTAAGATTAGCCATTCTTGTCCAGTGAGGTTCACCTAAATGCACCCTGTGCTTGTTCACATTCCGTTTATTCATCAACCCATTCACATGTATGGCGCCTTAATCCTGGTTGGATTTCTGCTCGCGCTCCAGGTCTCCAAGTGGTACGCCTTGAAACAAGGCATCCAAGAGCAAGACGTGATGGACTTCGCTTTCTGGGCCTTGCTTGGCGGGCTCATTGGCGCCCGTATCGTCTTTATTGCCGTGAACTGGGAAGAATATTTTGTGACCAATCCCTGGACCGAGCTTGGCTCGCTTGGAATCACCATCCCGAGTGCTTTCACTTTTTGGCAAGGAGGCCTTGTTTATTGGGGAGGCTTTTTGGGTGGATTTGCGGCTTCTATCGTCTATGCTTGGGCGAGAAAGTTACCCTCTCTTCAATTTTTTGACATCTTGGTTGTAGGCGTTCCGCTTGCCCAGGTTTTTGGTCGTTTTGGATGCATTGCTTCGGGTTGTTGCTACGGCCGTGCTCTCTCGAGTCCGGAGTCGATAGGTTTGCGATTTCCCGCAGGATCAGCCGCTTACGACACCCTCATTCACTCCTCTGAATTACCCCTTCGAGAATACATGATCGAGCATGCTCACACATGGCCTCTCTTTCCGAGTCAATTGCTGGAGTCCGCTGGTTCGCTCGTACTTTTTTTCGCCTTGGTTTATCTCGCCAACCGAAAACGCTTTCACGGCCAGCTGCTTCTGACCTATGCGGCCGCTTACTCCGTTATGAGATCGGCGATCGAGCTTTTTCGAGGCGATCTGGAACGTGGTTACGTGCTGGACGGCATTTTATCAACCAGCCAATTCATCTCGCTGTGTGTCATCTTAATAACCCTATCTGCTACCATGGCTTTAAAATCTAGGCCGTGAACTGGATTTTATGAATGCCTTCTTGCTAGCCTCAGAAGCATGACGGATTCAAAACAACGGATTGGCCTGACAGCAGCAACTTTGATGGTGGCTGGTAACATCATGGGTTCGGGCGTCTTCATGCTGCCCGCCAATCTAGCTGCAACGGGCGGGATCGCCATCTACGGTTGGATTGTCACCATCCTGGGCGCGGTTTCCTTATCTCTTGTATACGCAAAAATGTCTGCTGCAGACGATAGCCCGGGTGGCTCCTACGCCTACGCAAAAAAGGCATTTGGACCCTTCATCGGCTATCAGACCAACTTGCTATACTGGTTTGGAAACTGGATCGGAAACGTTGCGATTGCGGTAGTAGGAGTCGGCTATCTAAGCTATTTTTTCCCCATTTTAAAAGAAACTCTGGCCAGCGAAATCGCGTGCATCGCAGTTTTGTGGCTCTTTACCTACATCAATATCTTAGGTCCGAACCTGACCACTCGAGTCCAATCTTGTACGACGATTTTCGCACTCGTTGCAATCGTAGGCGTTGCTTTGCTTGGCTGGTTGCGTTTTGACCTGAATCTCTACTTGGCCTCCTGGAACGTTCACAACGTCAACGACTTCTCGGCAATTCAATCTGTCTTGAACGTCACTCTGTGGTCTTTTATTGGAGTCGAGACCGCTTCAGTGGCGGCAGGCGTTGTCGAGAACCCTAAAAAAAATGTCCCCATTGCGACTATCGGAGGCGTGCTGATTGCTGCAGTTTGTTATGTTTTGTCCTGCACGGCCATTATGGGTGTCATCCCAGGCCCTGTCTTGGCCAAATCGGCAGCTCCTTTCGCTGACGCGGCTCGGATCGCCCTTGGAGAAGCTGGTGGCGCGATGGTTTCGTTTTGCGCAACCTTGGGTTGCCTAGGCTCTTTGGGAGGCTGGATCCTAGCAACCGCACTAACAGCCAAGGCAGCGGCTGCAGACGGTTTGTTTCCCAAAGTATTCGCCGATAGCAACTCCGACGGAACTCCGGTCAAAGGTCTGATGATTGTTGCCACGCTCATGTCTTTGGTGGCTTTGGGATCCATTGCCCCCTCTGCCTCCAAAGAATTTGGAACGGTGTCTTCGATTGCGGTTTTAATGACCCTCGTGCCTTACGTCTACGTGTCTTCGGCACTCCTTTCGTTAGGCAAACTCAACAAACAGACCATACTTTTAATCGCATTTGCGATCGTCTATTGCGCCTGGGCTTTATTAGGCTCAAATCACAGCGAAGGAGATTGGCTTGCGGTCTTTTTGCTCATCAGTACAGCCCTTTATCAGTTCCAATTTCGAGGTAAATTGACATGAAACCCTATCGAACTCTTTTGGCTCATGAGTGCATTACCCCATCGGACGCTTCCTATCGAATCGTTCATGAGCTCACGCAAACACTTAAAAACCGAAACATCGATGTTTTGACAGCCTCTCATGATCCCATCAATCTATTTGACTCCGATGCAGGATTGAGTGCAGTGCTGGTCAGCTGGACACTTCCCCAAGCAGAATTGCTCATTCACCAAATTCGAAATAAAAATCTTAGTGTCCCCATTTTTCTGCTGATTGAAAAAGAGGAAGCGCAAGACCTTTCAACCGAAATTTTAAAACTTGTTTCGGAGCTGGTATGGATTTTTGAGGACAGTTCTCATTTTATCGCAGGCCGCATTGAGGCTTCCATGGTCAACTATCGAAAAACCATCTTAGGCCCCATGGCTTCAGCGCTGATTGATTTCAATAGTACTCACGAGTATTCTTGGCATACCCCCGGACATGCGGGAGGCACTGCGTTTCAAAAAAGCCCAGCGGGTCGAGAATTTTGGGACTACTTCGGAGAAAATCTATTTCGTTCGGATCTATCGATTAGCGTGGGCGAGTTGGGTTCTTTGCTGGATCACTCTGGACCCATTGGCGAAAGCGAAAAATATTCAGCACGCGTTTTCGGAGCAGACCGGACCTATACAGTCACAAATGGAAGCTCCACGGCAAACCGCATCATTTGGACCGCTTGCGTGGCGCGTGGCCAACGCGCGCTAGTGGATCGAAATTGCCACAAATCCAACGAGCAGGGACTCACTCTAACCGGAGCCATCCCTCAGTATCTCATGCCGACTCGAAATCGTTACGGAATTATCGGGCCAATTCCACTCAAGAATTTAGAAAAAGAATCGCTGATGCGCAACGGAAAGCCAAGCCACTGTGTCATCACGAATTCCACCTACGATGGACTGATTTATCAGGTAGAAAAGGTACTCGATTTACTGGCAGGTACAGTCGATCGCATCCATTTCGATGAAGCTTGGTATGGCTACGCCCGTTTTCATCCACTGTACAAGAACCGATACGCCATGCGAGGCACACCCGCTCAATCCAACACAGACTCTCCAACTCTGTTTGCCACCCATTCCACCCACAAGCTCTTGGCGGCTCTGTCCCAGGCTTCGTTTATCCATGTCCGCGATGGACTGAATGCAATCGATCACAATCGATTTAATGAATCGTTTATGATGCATGCTTCTACCTCGCCGTTTTATCCTATCATCGCTTCCAATGATATTACCACTTCCATGATGGATGGCCCAGGCGGGGAAGCGCTCATGGAAGAATCCATTCGTGAAGCGATTTTATTTCGTCAAATGGTCACTCGCATTTGGCGTGAATACGATTCAACTCAAGATTGGTTTTTCCAAACCTGGAATCCGACTCACATTCAAGAAACCTTCTTTGAAAAAGTCCCCGTTGAAGAACTCGTTAAGAATGCACACTACTGGGAACTTAAGCCTGGAGAAACTTGGCATGGTTTTGATTACGATGCTGGCTATTGCATGCTGGATCCCATTAAAGTCTCTGTCCTGTCCCCCGGTATTCGTTTGGACGGCAGTCTGGATATCCATGGCTTTCCTGCTTGTCTCTTAACTGCTTATTTGGATTCTCAAGGGATCCAAGTCGAAAAGACGAATGACTTTTCTATTCTGTTTCTCTTTTCCCTTGGAGTCACTCATGCAAAATGGAGCACTCTTTTGCATCATCTGATGGAATTCAAGCGACTCTTTGATGAGAATGCTCCGCTCTCGGTTGCCATCCCTGCTTTGAGCAAACACTACCCTTCGCTTGGGCTTCAGGATCTTGCCCGTCCCATGATGCAGCACTTAATCCAAACAGACTTCATGAAAGTTCAACACGAAGCTTTCTCGATTCTTCCTTCCATGAACCGGATCCCCGCAGAAGCTTACCAAGCGCTGCTTCGCAATGAAATCGAACGCGTCAGCTTAAAAGAAGCTCAAGGCCGAATTGCAGCCACCGGTCTTGTCCCCTACCCGCCTGGAATTCCGATGATCATGCCAGGAGAAGAGATTGGAACACTTCAAGACCCTTGGTTAGGTTACTTGGCCGCACTGGAGTCTTGGGATCAGAATTTTCCGGGTTTTAGCCATGACATCCATGGTATCGAATTCGAAAACGGGTGCTACAAGCTTTCAGTACTGAGATAAAGAGGCTTCTTGCGTAACCAGAGGTGTTGCACGGAGGATGATTTCTTGATGCACGATGTCATCAAACTTCGGAACCGAAATGAAGAAGTATTCTGGGAACACATTATGAACTTCAAACTTGGCTTGGTTGCACATCTTCAAAATGACGACTTTGCGATCGCTCTCAGGAAATCCAGGATTTCTAGTTGCATTGACCAGAGCGTCCTGGAGCATTAGGGCTTGGATTTTCGCTCCACCACGTTGAATAATTTCCGTCTGGATTAAAGGGATTAAAACCATATTGGGTCATAACGCCCCAAGAAGTGGATGTTAAGCTTGGCAACGGATTCGAAAACCATCCAAACGGGATAAAATAGCGTTTGCTCGCATAGATAAACCAGCCCCCCTCGGAAGACGCGCTGGTGGTCGGAACATATTGGGCATAATTCGCTGGCCGCCCTGTTGTCAGATCGTTATTGACCACTTGAAATGCTTCGGCTGTCGCATAGTAATCTGAATGCAGACTTAAAACGCCTTGAACCATCGCCTGCTCATCAGTCAATAGGTCTGGGTACTTATCTCCATAGTAAGAGATGAGGGCTCGCACAAAATTAATCGCCCCAAAACTCCACTCCGCGGACATAATCCCCCCTTTTTTATTGGGGCCGTTGTTATCTTGATCGGAATATCCAACACCCATTAATTGCTGCGTTGCTGGATCGTAATAGCCTCCCCATTTCTTGATCTGGATCCAATCCTGATAAGCTGTTCCGGCTCCAAACCAGGTATCCAATAATTCAGGGCCCAAAGCTGCAATCCCCCAAGTATTGACATCGATGGCATTGGCGCCCGCGCTATACTGGACTGTACAATGCCCAGAAGCATCATACGATTCAGTTACCCCTTGCTTGAAATATCCATTCGCTTTGTCCCATGAGTAGTTTTTGAAGTAACTCAAGATCGATGGAGACACTGGGCTCGTTGCACTTCCCCCCTGCCCCCAGATCAACCCATTAATAGCAGGAATCAAGTTTTCAGGATCAGCGGGCACCATGTTGGATAAAGCCTTTCGAAAAGCAAGCAATGCTCCGAGTGTGCTGGCATTGTTCTCGGTGGAAATTTGGAATGGGTTCACCGACAAGGACCCCGTGTTGCCCAAAGATCCTTGTACCGCATAATAAATGGCCCCTGTGCATTTTGACTGCATGTTCTGAAGCGCGCTGAACAATCCTTTAGCCACTTGATAGCGCGTATCGCTGGTCGTTAATTTCTCAGCCAAAATATTCGCCGCAACCATCGGCCCCATCATCAATCCCCAGACATTCTCTCCCGTGATGGGTTTATAATCTGCCCAGGTTACCACTCCGGGGAAGTACGCTGAATTATGAGCTGGTAAATTATCGGGCAAAGAGACGTAGGAAGCGTAGGTGCAACTTTGATCAGCCACCAAACACGAAGTTCGATTGGCCTCACATTCCGTTAAGCCCAGCGTACAGGAACGGTAACTTTGTTCGCAAGCTTGGCAGCCCAATGTCCAGAACGGATCCAGGCTGGTCCATTTTTGAGTCAACATTCGATAGGAGTAAGCCCCCAAAGGTTCTGCAATCGCTAAGCCAAGAGGCATCCCCGCCGCATAAGTCACCGGGCCATTGTTTTGTCCGTTCGGGGCACTGCCACCATAATAAAAAATTCCATTGGCTGCGTTTGTTAAACCTCGATTCCCACCCGCGGATCCACAGTTGGAATCATTGCCATCGGCTCCATTGAAATGATTCACCGAAAACACCGCGTTCTGAGCTCCAATGTAGCTTTGCAAGTCCACCAAAGTGGCAACCTGATTCACTTTCGCTAAAGCGAGCGCAATTTGATAGCAGGCCGCATCATAAATATCAGTTCCATTGCCAGTATTGATGCGTTCATACTGCAAATTGACCCCACCCGCAGCCAAAGAACCGCTGGGATCCAATGCCGAATAACTGGGTATCACCTCGTAGCTCTGGGCATTGTATTGATTCTTCACATTCAGAATTTCTGCCGTATTGCCTGATCCGGCACCTTGCCCCAGAACGGGAATCTGTCCTTGCGTTGCATCCGAGTAATAAATTTGCCAAGCATAGTCTCCGAAATAATCGATTGAGGTCCAATAACTCAAAGGCAAAGGAACATTCGAATACTGAGAACAAGTGGGCGTATAAACAAAACCAACCGTCTGAGGAGCATAGGCATTGGAAAACACAGGAGATTCTGTTGTAAGCGTCTTTACCAGCCGAGCGACTCCGTTCGAATCGCTAAACAAGGGAGTGAACGCAATTCCATTGGCAGACAGCTGCCCTACCGGCGTGCAAGTGGCCCCATTTGGATCGCTTGAACTCTTGGAGCACTGAACCAGAAGCAATGCAGAGAAAACAACTCCGATGATTTTGAACATAGCCCTAGAATAAAAAAACCCGCTCTTAATAAGCAAACCCAAGAGCGTTTTTTTTCATCAAAAGCCTACAAGAAGCTGTCCAGATACTGCCAACGCTCATAGAGCTCGGCTATTTTTTGCTCAGATGACTCCAATGCCTTGGTAGCCTCCGCAAATTCCCCATGCCTTGCAGAATGGGAAAGCGTTTGTTCGAAGACTTGCTTTCGCTCTTCCTCCGCCAAAATCAAGGCCATGATGCTTTCGTATTCTCTTTCTTCGTGGTAGCTGCGTTTTTTCTTTTCGCGGATTTTCGAGGCATGAGACGAAGTAAAAACCTGTGATTCTTGGACAATCGATGGCTTCGTCGACGTTCTCAATCGCTGATAGGTCGTGAAATTACCCGGATAATGGGCAATTTGATCCTTTTCAAAGACCAACATTTGGTTGCAAACTCGATCCAAAAACATTCGATCGTGACTCACAATAAAAGCAACCCCAGATTGCTCCAAAAGCATCTCTTCTAAGATTCCCAACGTAGAACTATCCAAATCATTCGTGGGTTCATCCAGCAATAAGCAGTTGGCCCCTTGTTTCATGAGAAGAGCCATTAAAAGCCGATTCTGCTCTCCTCCAGAGAGGGTACTGACTTTTCGATTAGAGTCCGAAGCCGCAAACAAATAGCGTTCCAGGTAACTTGCAACGTGCAAAGATTGCGTACCCAAAAAAACCACATCGCCTTCATCTGCAAGCGTTTCTTTCAAGCTTTTTGCTGGATCCAGCTGTCCACGATGCTGGTCAAACTGAACCATCTGCGTATGATGTCCGCAAACAATCTCACCCGAACTGGGTTGTAACTTGCCAGAGATCAACGACAAAAGCGTTGTTTTTCCGACACCATTTGGCCCCAATATCCCAAATCTTTGACCTTCGGTGACAATCAAATTAAGGTTTCGAAAAAGTGGTTCAAAAGCAAGTGCTCGAAGCTCCAAAACCGTCTTTGCTAAGCGCCTCGCTTCGGCCGACTCGATTTGAACCGTCTTCTCTTGCGTACGGCGATATTCTCGATCGACTTCATCGATCAAATCCGTAGCCCGAGAAATTCGAGCGCTTTGCTTGGTGGTTCTTGCAGGGGTTCCTGCCCGAAGCCAGACTAATTCTCGAGCCAGTAAGCGATCTTTTTTCTGCAAAGTCCGTGCTTCAATATCGGTTCGAATCAGCTTATTTTCAATGAAGTTTTCATACGAAGCGCCATGAAGAAAAAACTTTCCAGAGTCGAGCTCAAAAATTCGAGTCGCAACTTCGTTAATGAAAGCTCGATCATGAGAAACAAATAATACCGGTTTGGGAGCGCTCTTTAAACGGGCAGCCAAGTAAGCGATTGCTTCAAAATCCAAATGGTTGGTTGGTTCGTCCAACAAGAAAACATCTGGGTCTTCCAATAACACTCTGGCCAGATCAACGCGTCTCTTTTGTCCCCCAGAGAGAGTCCCCACAGTCGCTTGCCGATCGACTATCTGAAGCTGAGAAAGCACACTCTCGATTTCGTAATCTTCTCCCGAAAAGCCTTCTCGCAAGGCCTCCCAAACGGTGTCACTCGGTTGCAACTTCGGTGTTTGAGACAAGTAGCCTATCTTAAGCCCTTTTTGACGAACCACTTCACCAGAATCAGGCTCCAGAAAACCGGCTAAAATATGGAGAAACGTCGACTTCCCCGAGCCATTTTGACCTACCAAAGCGACCCGCTCACCTTCTAGAAGAGTGAATGAAGCTCGGTCCAAGATCCGTTTTTCTCCATAGGAAGCAACTATCTCACGTGCACTTAACATGCTTCCTGTTTGGCATTGCTGAGCGCATTTTAAAAGCCCTGGAAGCAAAACTCAACCAGAAGGCTTCCTAGTGACTGGACTCAAAGCTCGCTCGCATACCGAATCTATGCTAGACTGCGGGATTGTGCGTTTAACTGCAACCGAACAAAATGCCATCAAAGAAGCGCTTCGCAAAGAAGACCCGGTGTTCAACTATGAATTCGCGGATTTGTTTGAAAACACTCCCTTGCTGTTAACCATGGATACAGGCCACCCTGAACTATTGCCAAAAATTCAACAGCTCCGTTCATTAAGCGTTTCTAGTTCCAAGGCGAATTGGTCGAATAAAAGCCAAGGGTTGGCTCTTGAGCTTTTCAGGCTTTTATCCAGCTTCAAGAGGCTCGTCAGTCGTTCAATTTGACGATCAGCGTCTAATTGCTTGGCCATTCGCAGCGCAAAATCCAAGCGATCTCCAAAAAGATGAAGTTTGCTTCCGACTTCTTGCGCCGTTTCCCCTTCGTCAAGCATGAGGCGAGCCCGCAAGACCACACGAAATTGCCAAGCCAACACGCCCAAAAGCCGCAAGGGAACTTCTTGAGCGGCCTTGAGATGAGCCAAGCTCTTTGCGACTTGCGATCGATTTCCCATCAAAATCGCTCGAGCCAAAACAAAGGCATCCTCGTACGAAATTTGAGCCACTTGTTCAAAGACTTGCTCGGCAGTAACGACGTGATCTTGGTAAGCAAGCTCAAGTTTCTCCAAAGCCCTGTCCAGCAAAAGCAAATTGGGGCCCAATTCCAGCTGCAACTGCTGAACTGCGTCTGGGTTCAACCGCAGCCCTCTGGTCTGAGCACGCATTCGAATGATACTGGCCATTTCACGATCTTTGGGGTGGTCAAATCGGTATAAATCGCAAGATGCATCCAGCAACTTCGGTATTTTTTGCCGAAAATCGATTTGTTCAAAGATCAGCACCAAAACCGTGGTCGGATTTTTTTCCAAAAGATATTGCTGCAGAGCAGGCAAATGCTCTTCTTTAAGAGTTTCCGCATCTTTTAATAAAAGCAAACGTTCTTTGGCCATGAAAGGGTGCTGTCGCGCAGCCAACAAAGCTTGCTCGCAGGAAGCTCTTCGCAGAGAAAGAATCTCACGATTAAACTCATCGAAGGGCCCTTGAAAGCGGCTCTTGATTTCTTCAATCGCTTCGTCAACAAAAGCCCGCTCTTCCCCTCCAAAGGCAAGAACGCGCGGCAAATCTGGTTTCGTCAGTTGTTTGAGCCAATCGGCGTAAGTTTTCGGCATTCGTCGCTTCTCTCAGTGGGCCCAACGACCCTTGTCGCTTAAAAACGAACCCTCTCGCCAGGACCCCAATGAAGGTATCGTATCTACGATCGTTCATCCCTGCAACCGCTGTTCTTGAAAAGCGTGCTGAGAAATCTTCAATGATCGCCAAAGCCTTTTCTTGCTTTCTCTCTTGCGGTAGCAATTGCGAATGGTGGTGAGGAAAAATCTAAAAACCCAAGCACGGTATTTTAGGCCGGCAAGGCTTTTGGTGTTCTTTATTTGGGGACAAGCCGCTGTTGCTGCCTGGCTCAATCAAAGCCAGATAACGAATGCCGTGGCCAATCAGGCACTAACGCAGCTCGTTTCGAACCGGACATTGCCTGCCGCCCAGCAAAAACAGTTGTTCTCGACCGGACTGAAGGCCTTGTTTGCCGAGCTAACTCCGGCGATTCAAGCGATACCGGATTATACAGGCCAGTTTGTGGCCAATTGTTCCATTTTCATGAACACTTACATCGAGCGCGTTTTGTGTGAGATCAACTCCACGACCGCTTGGGGGAGACCCGAGAGTTGCGGAGAAAGTTCCTTACTTCCTTTGGAATATGAGCATCAAATTACCGAAAGCGCAATTTTGTTGGTGAGTCTTTACGCCGATTGGACGGGCAAGTCGTCTTTATCCTCCCAGTCTTATGCCGTTCGTTTGTTCGATCGATTGCCAACATGCACCGTGTCTATGAGCGTTTCACGAACCAAGCCAACGCTTAGCCAAACCTTGAGCAAAGCCTCTTTTCGGAATACTTTGAGTTTGCTGGGTACACTCAGTCATTCTTTCGCCCAAAGCTTAAGCCCGAGTCAAAAGCGTACTCCTACGCTGAGCGATGTGGAGTCGGTCACTGGAAGCTCAAGCAGGACTCTTAGTGCGTCTGAGACTTCTTCTTGCACGAGCCAAAGCTTGTCGTACTCCCAAACCTTGAGTCCTACCGAAAGCCCAAGCGCTCCGGTGATTTGGAATCCCGATTGGGCGAATTGGCAAGTGACAACCGGTGTCTATCGAGACAACGCCAATCAAACAGGCCGCTACCTTGAATCGGTTCCGGGGGTTATCACGGATCAGATGACGGGTTTGCAGTGGCAAAAGGTAGGGAGTGCGCCTGCTAGCAATTGGACGGCTGCACAGGCCTATTGCGCAGATTTGTTTGAGTCTGGGTTTGGGGACTGGCGCTTGCCCACGCACATCGAACTTCAGACTTTGGTGGATTATACGATGGATTGCGCTGGTCCCAGCGTGGATCTGAATTTTTTCCCAGGCACTCAAAGCAGTTACTATTGGTCCTCCGACGCTTTGCAGGGTTACCCTGGGAGTGCTTGGTGGGTGAGTTACGGCAGCGGTGCCTATTACGCGGGCCTTGTTTGCAGCCAGGGCTATAGCATCGCTTGTCCTTCGGTGCCCGCGAGCGGTTTTACCCGTTGTGTGCGACCTTCGTCGGCAGAACGAGAAAAGGATCGTTATGCCTTCAATAGCACCCAGGTGCTGGACACCGTAACGGGCTTAATTTGGCAACGGGTGGTTTCCGGAACTTACAACTGGAGTGCAGCTCAGGCTTATTGTGCTGGCTTAAATCTGGACGGTTTGAGCTGGCGCCTTCCGAATGTCAAAGAGTTATCGACGCTTCTGAATGTTCACGTGGCATTCCCGGGTCCGACCATCAACGCAACGGCTTTTCCGAGTACACCGCAGACTGCGTTTTGGACATCAACACCTTATTCATGTGTGTCCTTGTCCAAGTGGCGTGTGGTTTTCAATAGTGGCAACGTCGGCCCGCTTAGCGTCAATAATACAGGCGATGTTCGTTGTGTGCGTTCTCCTCAGGTCTACAATCCCGAGTGGGCAAATTGGCAAGTGACAACGGGTGTTTATCGAGACAGCGCCAATCAAACGGGCCGCTATCTTGAGTCCGTTCCGGGAGTTATCACGGATCAGATGACGGGTTTGCAGTGGCAAAAAGTAGAGAGTGCGCCTGCAGGCAATTGGACGGCTGCGCAAGCCTATTGTGCTGATTTGTTTGAGTCTGGATTTGGAGACTGGCGTTTGCCCACGCACATCGAACTTCAGACTTTGGTGGATTATACGATGGATTGCGCTGGCCCCAGCGTGGATCTGGATTTCTTCCCAGGCACGCAAACCAGCAGTTATTATTGGGCCTCCGACGCTTTACAGGGTTACCCTGGCAGTGCCTGGTGGGTGAGTTATGGCAACGGTGCCGGTTACGCAGGCCTTGTTTGTAGCCAGGGTTATAGTAGTTGTTCTGCAATGCCTGCGAGTGGCTTTACGCGCTGTGTGCGGCCCTCGTCGACGAATCGAGAAGTAGATCGTTATACCTTTAACAACACACAGGTTCTGGACACCGTGACGGGCCTGAACTGGCAACGAACGGTTTCCGGAACTTACAACTGGAGTTCGGCGCAAGCTTATTGTGAAGGTTTAAACCTGGACGGTTTGAGCTGGCGCCTTCCGAGTGTTAAAGAATTATCGACGCTTCTGGATGTTCGTGTGGCATACCCGGGTCCGACGATCAACGCGACCGCTTTTCCGAGTACACCGCAGAGCGCCTTCTGGACATCAATACCTTATTCGTGTGCGTCTTCATCCAACGCTTGGTTGGTCGCTTTCACCTTTGGTAATGTGGTCAGCAATGGCATGGGCGGTAATAACTGTGTCCGTTGTGTACGCTCTCCTCAGGTCTACAATCCCGAGTGGGCGAATTGGCAGGTAGCGACCGGTGTCTATCAGGACAACGCCAATCAGACAGGTCGCTATCTTGAATCGGTTCCTGGGGTTATCACGGATCAGATGACGGGTCTGCAGTGGCAAAAGGTAGGGAGTGCGCCTGCGGGCAATTGGACGGCTGCCCGAGCTTATTGCGCAGATTTGTTTGAGTCTGGTTTTGG
Organism: Myxococcaceae bacterium; assembly: GCA_016000045.1. Taxonomy (NCBI): domain Bacteria; kingdom Pseudomonadati; phylum Myxococcota; class Myxococcia; order Myxococcales; family Myxococcaceae; species Myxococcaceae bacterium. The sequence goes on from JAECQY010000002.1 coordinate 63,702, forward strand.
GGACTGGCGTTTGCCCACGCACGTGCAACTTCAGACTTTGGTAGATTATACGATGGATTGTGCTGGCCCCAGCGTGGATCTAGATTTCTTCCCAGGCACTCAAACCAGCAGTTACTATTGGTCCTCTGACGCTTTACAGGATTACCCCGGCAGTGCCTGGTGGGTCAGTTACGGCAGCGGTGATTACGCGGGTCTTGTTTGCAGCCAGGGCTATAGCGGTTGTCCTTCAGTGCCTGCGAGTGGCTTTGCCCGTTGTGTGCGACCTTTGTCGGTGGATCGAGAGGTAGATCGCTATACCTTTAACAGCACGCAGGTTCTGGACACTGTGACGGGCTTGATTTGGCAACGAATAGTTTCTGGAACTTACAACTGGAGTGCCGCGCAAGCTTATTGTGCGGGTTTAAATCTGGACGGTTTGAGCTGGCGCCTTCCAAATGTCAAAGAATTATCAACGCTTCTGGATGTTCGCGTGGCATACCCGGGTCCGACAATTAACACGACGGCTTTTTCGAGCCCGCCTCCGGCTCCGTTTTGGACATCAACGCCTTATTCGTGTGCGTCTTCGTCGATCGCGTGGGTGATCGGCTTCGTTAATGGTCAAGTCTACGGCTATTATATGAGCAATACTTACTATGTTCGTTGTGTGCGTTGAAAACAGGATTTTTACTTTAGCGAGACCCGTGCGAAGGAGCACAAAGTTATGAAATGATTTGATTCGCAAGAATTTTATGCGATACCTTTCACCATGGAGACACTTAACGATCTTGGAAAGTTGGCCCTTCGCTTTGGTTTCGGATTGCCCATGGCTTTTGGGCACGGTTTCACTAAACTGTTTAGTTTTACAGAGCAATCTCATTCTTTCCCCGATCCCTACGGAATCGGGCCAGTTCTCAGCATGGGCTTAGTCATTTTTGCAGAGTTAGTCTGCTCTTTGCTCGTGGTTTTTGGCGCTTTTACTCGCCTGGCAGCCATACCGCTTCTCTTTACGATGGGGACCGCTGTCTGGAAAGTTCACTTCGGTCAAGCCTTTAATACTTTTGAACTGCCTTTCATTTACGCAATCGGATTTCTTGCGATTGCTCTTCTCGGCGCAGGTTCTTACTCCTTTGACCGTCTTATTCTAGAAAAGCGCTAATTGATTCCGAGCACGAACCGCAATCGGTAAATGCTCCAGACACTTAAGGGCGAGTTGCTCTTCTTCGGCCAGGCGAATTTCGACTTCTGCCAGGCAAGGAAAGTAACAATCGCGCTGAGCCAAGGCATGCAAATGGCGCAACCAGACTTCTTTTCCTAAAAGCCCTTGATGCCAATCTTTTGCGAAGGATCCCAAACCGTTTCGAAAACCGAACAAGCCCCAAAGCATGGGAACGATAATATCGTTGGTCCCGCTATGATCCAGATTCTGTCGAACCAGCTCTTCGATATCTTCGGACTCCTGAACCGCTTTGAGGCAATAAACAACGAGCTGCTCGGGCGAATCGCGTCCATCAAAACCGATCGGAACTTGAAGACTCGAATAATCGTCTGCCCCTTTCGCCAAGGCAACGTAATATTGCAGAGCTTGTCGAGCCCCTAAGATTGTTTGAGGCGTGTCCGCTTCACGTTTTTCAAAAAGCAGATGCAACACCTGCTCAGCCAATGCTTCGCCTTGCAACAACTGGGTTTCAAGGGACGCCGTAGAATCTTCTAAAAAGGCTTTCATAGCCCCTACCAACAAGGCAACCGATGCAATAACGCGAGGATGTCGATGCGTCACATGCACCATCTCAACCACTTGACTGGCAAGCTCTTTCTCTTTCTTAAGACTAAAGCTCAAGGGCATCATCGCCGGCAAAATATCAGCAACGAGCTTGAGGGTTGGATGGTGATTAAAGACCTCCATCAACGTTGTTCCTAAAGAAGGAAGGCTCCCACGCAGTGCTAAACCGTATCTGGGGGAAGCAAGCAAATCGAGCTTGAGTGAGAGATCGCAATGACTAAAAAGAGCTTGATACGTGGCTAAAAACCAAGTTCCTGTCGCGGAATGAAGATAATGAGGAGGATTTCGAAATCGGTGCATTCGGTTTCTCGAGTCTCCTCGTGCAACTCCCCATACCAAGCCTTCCAAAGATTTCAGATTCGAAGCAATCATGTCATTAAAGTCCCAAGAGCCAAAGTGCTAACACCCTGCGCGTCGCAGGGCTACATCGAATTTAGAATTTCGACTGAATCGTCTCAAGAAGCCGCTGATGAATACCCTCAAAAGGCCCATTCGACATGCATAACAAAACCGTATTCGGGAGCACACCCTCCCGCACTGCCCTGATCAGAGCATCCACAGAGTCAAAAGCTTCTGCCTTAGAACCAATCTGTGTGGCAAGCTTCGCTACATCCAAACTCAGTTCGGGCTCTAACGAGCGCCCAGGAGGCGCTAAAAGCACGCGATCAGCCGAATCGAAGCTCTGCGCATAGGCATCTTGAAAAACACGTCGACAACTGCTTGCAGAGCGTGGTTCAAACAAGGCCCAAATGGATTGATTTTTAAAACGCTTTCGAGCTCCTTCTAAAGTAAGCTGAACTGCCGTGGGATGGTGAGCAAAGTCGTCAATGACCGTAACGCCGCCGAATTGACCCACCACCTCCATGCGCCGCTTGACTCCTTGAAACGCTTCAAATCCATCTCGAATTTGATCATGGCTTAATCCCACGGCTTGCAAAATGCGATAGCAACCCAGCGCATTCTGCGCGTTGTGTCTGCCGGACAACGGAATCCGGATGGCTTGCCCATCCACCGTAAATCTCAAACCTTCTTCATTCTCCCAACAATCCTGAGGCTCTGCGTAAGGGATCAGTTTCGCTTTCAGAGTCGCCTTTTCCAAGGCTCGTTGAAGTTCAGGGTAAAGCGTATTCAATACCACCACTCCTTCTTCTGGGACTAGAGACAGAACCTGAGCAAAACGTTCAACAATCTGATCCACGTTGGCGTAGATATCCGCGTGGTCATGCTCCAATGAACTACACAGCAAGTATTTGGGCCGATAGTGCAGAAATTTAGGCCCTTTATCAAAGTAGGCCGTATCGTATTCATCGCCTTCCACCACAAAGTGAGCGCCTTGCCCTAAGCGAAAGCTTTCGTTAAAATTTTTAGGGATTCCTCCGATCAAAAAGCTCGGATCGAAACCAGCGTGTACGAGCGTGTGCGCCAAAAGAGCGCTAATGGTGGTTTTGCCATGCGTTCCTGTTGCAACAATCGATTGACGATCTTGTAAAAACAAATTGGATAAAGTTTGCGGAAATGAAGCGTACGCAAGTCCCAGGCTTTGCAGAGCCTGGACTTCAGGGTGAGATTGGCTGATGGCGTTGCCAACGACCACCCAATCCAAGTCCATGGATAGGTTCGCAGCCTGGTACGGTGTTTTGACAGGAATCCCCCACTCTTGAAGCTTGGCGTCCATGGGCGGATACACTCCCGAATCCGATCCTTCGACTTCATGCCCGGCTGCTTTTAAAAGACCTGCAAAAGCACCCATAGCGGTTCCAGCCACTCCTATGAGATAGATTTTCATGGCTTTTAATTAGCGTAAAGCTCATAGAAAGCCAAGCTTTGAAGCGTTTTTCATGAATCCAGCAAAAAATTTTCTGCTTTGATCTATAGTCTTAATATGATTCATTTCATCCGCCGCAATTTACAAACCCAAGATCCTTCAAAATTAAGGCCTGAGCATTCAAACACCCCCTCTTTTCGAGACACATTTCATCCGAGTTCAATCCATCGAAATTCTCAACAGAGGGAACCCGCCAAGTTCCAGCCCTCTCGCATTCACGCGTTTTTCAGCTGGCTAGCAGATCGATTCAACCGAAAAACGTCTAAGCCCGTATTGAAGCCATCCAGCCCCATCTCAGCTCAGCCAGAGCTTACAAGCATTAAATCCACGCCCAACCCAGCAGACCTGCAATCCACAATAGCCCCAAGCAAAGCCGCCACTGCCTTCCAAGTCTCAGAAAATCTCAGGCCGAACGAAGAATTCGAAAAAACCGATCGCGTGGAGTGGCGAGCTCCCCAAGATCCGGCAGATATCACGCGATTTAGACAACATGAACTTTTTATCACTAAATCTGAAAAAGACGCTTTATTCCGAGCAGTAGATGAAAATAAATTCGAAATCGTCGTTGATCTCCTCAACAAGAGACCGCTGGTTGAACTGGATTATCTTTTCGACGATCAAGGGCGCTCCATTTGGAAGGCAGCGGAAAATAAAGCCAAAATCACGCAACTGCTGGGAGAATCGAAGTATGCCACTTGGGGAGTCAGCCCCATGGAAGAGCAGATCCTCTCAGAAGCATTTAAGCTACCCTACGGGCAAGTCAAACAAAACGACGGACGAGAGAAAAAAAACTACGAAGTGATGTCTGAGATCCTAGGTAAGCGACCTTACGCAAGCGATCAATTATCCTTGATCAGCGCTATCAAGCTATTTTTGCAATTACGCATGATGGACTTAGGGAATGAATCAAAGCTTCAAATTTTAGCGAAAAAATCACCTAAAAATAAACTCAGCAATGGAGAGAGAAAATTATTTGAATTCGCTTTGAAAAATAATGATCTAGATATTATTAAAAAACTATTTCGACTAAAACCTGCATTTAACTTCCGAAACGCCATCGCCGATCCTTACTCGATTAAGAATCCCGCCATGCGAAAAATTTTAGGACTTGATCGTCGTTAATTTTTATTTTTATCAATCATTTTATCATTTTTGCAAAAATTAATACTTTAAATGTTTTATTGAGTTGTTTCGAATAGAAATTACTCAACCTAGACTGTTCTAATAATTTAATTTTAATGCCTTTTTCTGTTTTTTCATCGACAATCGCGAACCATTGTTCCCCGATTCTTAGATAAAGAAATGGATCTTTTTGAATCCGTTCGCTAACCACACCTTCATGAACTTTCTGAGCCCCTATTTTTGAGGCACCAGCCAGACCTTTGGGGGGAACGGTTGCTTTTTGAGCCTCTGCAGCATGAAGGCTGAGTCCCCATAAAAATAGCACTCCCAATCTCATATTTTTTCCTTGCTTTTAAAGAGTTAAGTGAAAGTCTTGCACCAACGCACCGGGCATATGAGCACTGGCCGTTGATCGTTGTTCATACGTTTGCGCATCCAAAATGAAATCACGCTCTTGAGTGAATGCAAGTAAATTGGACCCCAATAAATCATACAAACAATCGTCAAAGCGCATCACACTCAGAGGAGCCACAATTTGACCTTTCTCCACCCAAAAGGTGGCAAATCGAGTCATTCCGGTAATTCGAGCGGATGAGCGATCCGAAAAATTCAAATACCAAAGATTTCCCACAAAAATCCCGGTTCCAAGCTCCTGCAAGACATTCGCCCGAAAAAGTTCTCCAGGAGCTACAGAGTAAGCTTCAGGGGATTCTTCGAAGCTCGCTCCATTGGTTCTCAGACCGTACTCTTGAGCCGTTCTTGGAGATACTAAGCTTCCCACCAGCCTTCCTTCCCGAATGAGCGGTATCTCAGCAGGCTTGATAAATCCTTCGGATTGAAACAAAGGCCCAATTCCTTGAGCCGTAGCTTCGCTGATCGAAAGCTTTGAGCTTAATTTGAAACCTTGGTCACGCATCTTCACTAAACAAGAGTGCTTGGTTTGCAAGCTTCTTTCGCTCAAGCCACCCCACCCAAGCATTCCGATTAAATCCGAAAGCGCGGAGGGTGTAAAATAAGCCCGATAGCGTCCAGGAGATAGGGTCTGAGAAGGCAGCTTTAAGATGTGAAGCTTTTCTTGAACTTCGACGAGTTCTTGTTCAAAATGCTTTGGATCAAACAAAAAACCCGCGTAACTTGCCTTAACCGCCTTGTCTTTCTCATGGTACACGCTGAAATCAAAATTAAAGCTGGACTTACTCATCCAGTTTCGTTGCCCTGAAGAACTGGCAAAACCGCGATCGATGGATCCTTGAGCGTAAATTCCGACCAAATCCAAATTCCGCGCGAATGTTAAAATTTCGGAAATCGCCGTTTGAGTATTTCCCAACTGAGATTCAGGAGACGATTCGCTGGAATGATTGGCATCTGAAATCAGCAAGAATGGGTCTCTTGGAAGCACTGGAATCATTTCTCGCTGCTGCTTGAGCTGTAAACCAAGTTGCTCGACATCTCGCTCCAACTCTCCAGTCAGGCCAAAAGTCGCACGCACTTGTTTTCCTTCTGCTACCAAACAAAGGCTTAAGAATCTCTGCGACACGCAGCCCGCCTGACGAATGCAAGCTTGATTGATGCGAACAAAATCCGAATCCTCCCCTGAGTACCAAGCCGTGAAACGCTCTCCAGCCAACAGGTTCTGCTGAATACGGTCTGCAAGAACGTAAAAATAATCTCTTCGTTTCATTCTTGGCCCCCGAACACGTCGATACCCGAAAACAAGCAAGCCGGAGAGGCATGACCCACACGAATAGCTTGATTGGGCTCACCCTTTCCACACGTAGGAGTTCCATACATACCGCGCGTTTGTTGATCTCCCACCATCGCTAAATTCTGCCAAAAAGAACTGGAAATCCCACGGTAATTAGGGTTTCGAACCACTCGAGTTAAACGTCCGTTTTCGATGAGCTGAGCCCACTCGCAGCCAAATTGAAATTTATTGCGAGAATCATCAATCGACCAGGACAGATTGGACTTCATGTACACCCCTTTTTCCACGGATTGAATCATGCTTTCCAAAGAGCTGCTTCCGGGTTCTAAGTTGAGATTGGCCATTCGATCAATCGGTGGCCGATTCCAATTGCAAGCTCTTGAATTCGCAACACTGGCTAGACCCGTACGAGCTCCAGACAACGCACTACCCAGTGGGCGTTTGAGAACCCCTTCTTCGATTAAGTAAATTTTTTCAGCCTTCGATCCTTCATCATCAAAGGCATAGCTTGCACATTCACCCGATTGACTCGGATCAAAAGTAACATTCAGCAGTTTAGAACCATAGTGAAAGCTGCCAAACATCTCTTGAGTCACAAAGCTGGTCCCCGCGTAATTGCGCTCATCTCCCAGGATGCGATCGAGTTCCAGAGGATGACCGATGGACTCATGAGTTTGAAGCATCATTTGATCCGGAGCGAGGAGCAAATCCAGAACGCCGGTCGGACAATTTTCAGCCATCACCAATTCCAAAGCTTCTTCCGCCACACGATTGGCAGAATGCAGCCAATCCAATTCCTCTAAAAGCTCTAAACCAGCCTGCCTGGCAACACCATGCCCCGCTAAAGTTCGGGTCTGAGTTTTTGAATTGTGATGCGCAGTGGCACTTAAGGCCGGGTCAAAATAATCAAACTCTTGCACAATTTGGGCTCCCAAAGAACTTTCGAACCGCTGCGTCGAACGAACGTAAGAAAACTGGGTCATCCAGTCGATCACACGAGCATCGTGTTTCAATTTCTGAGATGCCTGAAGCAAAAGATCGATGCGATCCGATAAACTCGCTTGATGCCAAGGCTTTCGAATCGGTGTTTGATAGATGCCCAGCTCCGCGGATTGGGTCATGCAATCGGGTCTAAAAAGACCCTGAGAAGCTGCAACTTCAGCCCAAGATTTGGCACGCTCAAAAGCACTTCGAAGCCCCGCTTGGCTGCTATCTGGCACACACGCGTAACCGGCGCCTCCTCGGTTTAGCACGCATACGTAAACACCTTCGTCCCATCCTTGATAAGGCGGTTCTAAAACACCCTGGCGCACCGTCAACGTTTCCGAATGACGGGTCACTTTTCGAACAGACCAAAAATCAACATCGGGCTTGAGAAAGTGGAGCATTCTCAATCTTTAAATCAATGCTTCTCAATGCACAAGCTTGTACGAAAGGCAGAAGGAACTGGAAATGTTTCGCCGTTTCACTTAAGTTTCTCTGATGCTGCTCTCTAGTTTTATCGCGGGTTTTTTGAGTTGCCTGACTCCCTGCGTCTATCCTCTAATCCCAATGACGCTGAGCGTGATCGGAGTTCGACGCAATGACTCTCATTGGAACGGCTTTCTACTCACAAGCACCTATGTCTCAGGAATGGTCCTGCTCTACTGCACATTGGGAATTTTATTCGCCTCTGTGGGTTGGCTAGCGGGATCCCTCTTGCAAAGTCCCTGGATCAACTTAGCTCTGGCTTCCTTTTTGTTGGCCATGGCGGCCAACTTGTTTGGCCTCTATTCTTGGGCTTTGCCTCCTGCATGGCATGAACGCTTGGATCGCTTAGGCCCGAAGTCTGGCTATCTTCATGCCTTCACAATGGGCCTCTTTGCCGGGTTGATTGCAGCCCCTTGCACAGGACCTATTCTGGCTTTGATTCTTACCAGCATTGCGAGCAAGCATCACTTAGCTCAAGCCATTTACGATATGATCGCGTATTCCCTGGGCATGGGCTTTCCCTTTCTCATACTCGGCACTTTCTCTTCGGCTATTCGCTATCTGCCCAAGAGCGGACACTGGATGAACCGCATTAAATTTGCACTCGGCGCTTTGTTGATTTTTGCGAGCCTGGGATACGGGTTTCGAGCCTACAAAGGATTCTCTTCGCGCTCTCTTCAGGCTTTTGAACAGGTCGAAGCGGAAATACGTCTTGCGCGAAGCCAAAATAAGAAAATCATCCTCGATTTTTGGGCAGAATGGTGCACTTTATGCCAAGAGCTTGATGAAAAAACTCTGAAAAACCCAGAGGTTCAAAAAGTTCTTGAGAATTTTGCTCTGATCCGAATCGACGTGAGCCACGAGACGCCTAAAAGCCTTGGGCTTCAAGAAGCGTACAAGGTCGTAGGTCTCCCGACCTTGGTTTTTTTGGATTCTGGAAGAAAGGTCAGCGGATTTGTAGAACCCAAAACTTTCTTAAAACTGCTCCGACGTAGCTTAAGGCACTAGTCCGTTGTGAGAACAGCTCCCGGCTCTGTGCCTGCTATGAAGGCTTCTAGGATAGCAGACTTGTGCTGGATGGGGTCATCGGATAGAGATTCGCTTTCATCTCGAACGCTTGCAAGAGCTTCTGGATCGTAGGTTTGATTCGATTTGGCCAATTCTCCAGTCTGTTGGTCAATCAGACGCCAAACAATTCCTTCAGGCTGAATAAACTCGCGAGCTGGCATGACTTTCAAGGCATTTCCCATAAACCGCCCCCAGATAGGCAAGGCTGTCCGAGCCCCATATTCCGCAACTCCCAAGGAGCGATTGTCATCAAAACCCACATAGACGCCTGCCGTTAAATCCTGCGAAAAACCTAAGAACCAGGCACTCCGGTATTCATTGGTGGTGCCTGTTTTTCCGGCCAAAGCATCCGTCAAACCCGTGATTCGCCGCCCGGCTCCTGCCATCATTCCACGCATCATATTGGTCATCACGTAGGCGGTGGCTGGTTTGACGACTTCCGATTCTTCTACCCGAGCTTGAAAAAGCAAATTCCCGCGTTGATCGAATATCTTATCCACAAGAACCGGCTTCGCTAACAATCCCGCATTCGGATACAGCGTAAAAGCATTGACGTGTAAAAGTGGAGTGACTTCTCCGGAACCCAAGGCCAATGTCAAATCCTTTGGCATCGAATTATTTTCCGTTATCTCCCCGGCCCGTTCTGCCAAATCCAGGACGGAAGAAACACCCGTTCGCTCCAGCAAATCAATGCTGCACATATTCACCGAAGAAATCAGACATTGTCTTAATGTGATCTTTCCTCGAAATTTGCCATCTGCATTTTTGGGTTTCCAGGATCCATAAACTTTGGGTGCATCGTTGATTAAGGTAGCTGGAGTGACCAGACCGTCTTCCAAAGCAGCTGTATAAACAAAAGGTTTAAACGAAGAGCCGGGTTGGCGTCTGGCTTGCGTTGCACGATTGTAATTGGAAGCTGCAAAATCATAACCACCGACCATCGCAACAATGCGATGACTTTGCGGGTGAATCGCAACCAGAGCTCCTTCTACAATCGGACGTTGCTCCAGAGAAAGCTCAATCCCGGATTCCTTTATCGAATCAACACGAACCCAGATAATATCGCCTACTTTAAACAGGGCCGAAATTTCTTTGGGAGGCAGTGTGTATCCATTGGGATTGTATGGCCTCGCCCAGAGGACTTTCGAAAGGGGAAGGAATCCCTTTTTTCCATTGGCGACTAAAACGCTCGCCCGCTGAGTCGCAGCAGAAACGTTCTCAACCACTCCCATGACGATGGTATCTACTCGGAGATGGCGAACTTTTTCAATTCTCTCGACTGCTTGCTTAGCATCCTCAGAAGGAAATCTAGCAATTGGCCCTCGGTATCCATGGCGCTTGTCAATCACGCGAAGCCCCCATCGCAAAGCTTCATTCGCCGCTATTTGAATGCTTCCCTGGATCCCAGAATGAATCTGAAAACCCTGTTTATAAAGAGCCTCTTCGCCAAATTTTTCGATCATAAACTGCCGCACTTCTTCCGCAAAATAAGGAGCGCTATTGAGGTAAGGGTGCGTTTTTGGATGCACCACAATCGGTTCCGCTCGTGCTTTATGCGCAACGGCTTCCGTGATGAATTTGTGACTCACCATCTGATCCAGCACATAATCTCGACGCTGACGAACGCGTTCAGGATCTTTGATCGGATTAATTTTATTGGGGCTTTTGGGAACCGAAGCCAGCGACGCCGCCTGGCACAAGGTCAGATTTTTAGCAGATACGCCATAATAGGTCATGGCTGCTTCTTCCAGTCCATAAGCTCCATTTCCAAAATAGATTTGGTTTAAGTAGAGATTCAAAATCTCATCTTTCGTTAAAGCGTCTTCAATGCGCTTGGCCATAATGAACTCTTTGATTTTACGCGTGTAAGTTCTCTGGCGTCCCAAAAGCATGGTCTTGGCGGTTTGCTGCGTGATGGTACTCCCCCCTAAACGTTGCCCACCAACAAACTGGTATTTCACTTCGTTTAAAATCGCTCTGGCTATACCAAAATAATCGATGCCTTGATGTCGGTAAAAATCGGCATCTTCAGCCGCTAGAAACGCGTTTCGAACCAATGGAGGAAGAGATTTAATCGCGATGAGCGTCCGTTTTTCAACGTAGAACTCCCCGATCAGTTGATGATTGACATCGTACAGGCGGCTTACCTGGTAAGGCTGATAATCTTCTACTTGATCCAACCTCGGTAAACCGTTCAATATCGCTTCGATGACCGCAACCGATGCCCCTAAAACGAACGCGAAACCCATTCCCAAAACGAGTAAAATTTTTTTTAATTTCTTACTTTTCACTGGCACTGTCTTAGGACGAATCAGCTAACATGATCAAGTACCTGGGCTCTCAGCAGCCCCGAATTCGAAATGAATCACGCCAGGTTCAAGCCCAAGGCGTCGGTATCTGCGACCAATAAAGCAGGCGAAAATTTGAGAAAATCACAGGCCAATAAACGATATTCCACGCCTCGAACCTCTCCCTGGACTGCGGTTCGATGCGATCGTTCACCATGCAAGTGACCATAGACACACAAACGCACAGCGTATTTTTCAAGCAGCTCGGAAAATCCGGTTGGACCATGATTCGCAGCAAAAGGCGGGTAATGGATTGCAGCAATCAAAGGGCGACCCTTCGCGATTTTTTGAGCTGCTTCCAGAGATAAATGAAGCCGAATGCATTCTCGTTCGTAAATTTTTTGATCCTGAGCAGAGTAATCAAGCCCTCCTGGAGCAGCCCAGCACCGACTGCCCGCCACCACAGTAAACCCTAGATCAACACAGTCGTTCTGAAGGGCAACACAGCCACTGGGCAAACTCGCTCGCACTTTGCTGATGCTGCTCCACCAATAGTCGTGATTTCCGCGACCTAATATTTTTTGGCCTGGCCGAGCTCCAATCCACTCTAAATCGGCTTTCGCTTCCTCTAAGCGCATCGCCCACGAAAGATCTCCTGGGCACAGGACAATGTCTTCTGGGGAAACGAGAGCATCCCAGGCCTTGGCCATCTGATCGGCATGACCTCGCCAATGATGGCCAAACACATCCATCGGTTTATTCGTTGAAAAAGAAAGATGTAGGTCGCTAATACCCCAGACTCGCACCATATCCCAGGCCAGTACCCCCTTTGCAAGAATCGAGCAACGCGGGATTTGAAAAGAAATGGTCTGAATTTTCCAGACCCTTGGTGGAAGAAGAGTAACACAAGAAACGGCTTGTACTGGATGAGCGCTTTCTTCAGAAACTCCTCGTTTTGCTCAAGCCTAAGCCAAGAGACTACTTTATGGCGATGGTAAAAATCGGTCACAGGAGCGAACTTTTTCAGCGGATTCAAAATGAAAAGTAAGAAAATCTCGTTTGCAGCGCACAAACCGGACACAACCTGTATGACCGAAATCACTTGAGCTGACGAAGCCAAAATCGAGATTGACGTTCCACGAGCCACCTGGCTCGCACGAAATTGCCGTACTAGACCAATGCAGCCCTTGCAAAAGATCCTCTCCTAAGACATCACGTTGCTGATACAGCGCTTCTAATTCCCAAATCGTTGGCAATCGCCATCCTTCCGACGAACGACTCGCTACGTAAGCCTGTGCCTCTATAAAATTCATTCCTTTAGAACGTCTGGATTCCCACTCTAAAACAGGTACTTCTTTAGCATCGCGCGGGCCTTTATACCAATTGCTAGCTCGCCTGAGCGGATCCGCTCGCATCGACTGCGTACGAACGATATTCCGCGGCAATACACTTTGAGTGGAAACAGAGACGGGAGCGACTGCCTGCGAAGCTTGAGCGTGAACGACTTCCTGCACACTTGAAGCTCCTGTCAATGCGAGACGCACGGATTGATCCACCTCCCCTTGCGCATTGAACAGCTGTGCCAGCTGCCCATATATCTCCAATTGATCTTCTTCCAAGTCATCATCGTGCGCTTGCCGTAAGAGCCGCTCAAGATGCCAATTTAACACATTGCGAAGTTTCTGATCTGCATTCACATCCGCGTGCTGCAACACAAGCATCAAAACCGGAATCAAATCCTCTACAAAGACCGACACTTGGCTTGGGTGCGCCATTGTAGGATGTTCGACTCGCAGTTTCAGCCAAAAACGAGGCAAAAACGGCATATTTTGAAAGGATGCAACGACTTGTTTCCAGCGCTCGATCGGGAAAGCGTGTTGATCCTCTCGAGGCTCCATACCCAAAGTTGGTTGAGTCGTAGCATCTTTCTCAAACCGAACGATGCTCGCTTCAAAAACGCCCATTTGGTTTCGATCATGAATACAATAAACTCGAGAAAGGCCCCACTGAGTTGGTTTGTCATGGTAGAAGCAGCGCCAAATAAAACGCCATTCTGGATCGGTTGGCAGCGCTTCCGCTTTGGCGTAGGCAGCGTTTTGAACAAGCGTCTTGTTCTTAAAAACGCGCTTGCTAATTCCCAAAGGAATCCCAGAATCGGGTAAGTCGTTACGCACGCCTGCCGGCAGCGGCTCTGGTTGAGCCGAGGCGCCGCTCGCCCCAGGAATCCGATGGCATCGGGGTACTGAAACCTTCAACCCAGACACCGGCGATAGTTCACCCGGTACTAGATCCGATAGCCCCAATCCAAGCTGCCCACCTTCTGGATTTTGGGACTTCTCAGGCAAAGCATCGAGCTCAATCAGTCGCAAAAGCTCTTCTTCGGCCTCCGATGATTCCACAGCTTTTCCGACCTGACGCAGCTTGTGGATTTCTTGCCGCAGTTCTTTGATACGCTGAGACCGTTGGGTCATTTGTGCGATGTAGTTGTCCCCAAGGCGAATCAATGGGGCCCAAGCCGAACCCAGCGAAAGGGGCTTCACCTCTCGAACGCTGTCTCGGATCTGTCGACCGATCCGAGCGGCCTCCGAGTAAGTATCCTGCAACCAAGCTAAGCGATGCCCAAATAAGTTCCAAGCCAATAAATTTTGAGGCCAGACAGAAATCAAGAAAATAGAAGCGAAAACTAAATTCATAAAATAATCACTCTCTCCTTGTTAGAGGCAGCTCTTTATACGCCTTCAATATGGATTGATTTTAAACATAATCATTGGCACATGTCGATCTGGTTTGCACTAATTTCTTGAAAAATACAACTTTGCCTACCTTAGCCCTTTCGCAAGAGATTGACGAAACCATAAATTTCTGGGTATCGTGAGGCGCCATTTTTTTAAGAAAGGATCCCAATGACTCGAAAAAGTATTACCACAATCTCTCTTTTGCTCTTATCGCTCCACGGGTTTGCATTGGCTGGCGGCCACAATTGGACCGACCCGAACTCATGGTTGAAAGGATTCGTCCACTTTTTGGAGCATCACCCTTCTGCTTCAACTATGGAATCGATGCTCAAACGTTTGAAGCAGGTCGATGTCACGAAACACCCGCCCGCCATGCGACTGGCTAAGCTTCTTCAAAATGGAAATAAGGGGATCTCCCCCGAAATTGATCAATTGATCGCCAAGAACGAAACGATTGACTGGCACTCGGATGTTGACACGCTTTTGGAATCTTTAAACGCCAAACAATGGACTCGTTCATGGCATAAAGCGAATCAAATTGCAGGTTACTCGAACTCGTTATCGATCCACACAACCGCTTGGGGCCTAGACTTAAACGGCTTAATCAAAGTCCTTCCATTTGGCCCACTGCCGATCACAGAAGGCAACCTAGAGCGAGCACGCCATTCTTCGGAACTTAACGACGCGGTCAAAGTTTCACTGTGGGGCAACTTCATTGCAACCACGCTTAAGATTCCCTTTCACACATTTGATTTTAGTGACTCAGACCAGTTTTTGGAATCGTTTCAACAAAACGCTGGGGAAATTGGTCTCGTGATCATCGGAAAAGACATTCTTGCCGAAATGGTAGAGATTCTGCGTCAACCCTACTACGCCGCCGAATTCCTTCGCTATGGCGAGCTGTCATTAGCGGGTGATTCACTCATCAAAGCTTTAAGCGATCTGCAACAAAGCTCTCGAAGATTAAGAAAATTTATTGGCCTGGTTCCCAACGGCAACGAATTTCTCATCGCATTTCAGAATACGCTTTCCCTTCCTATTTTTTTCCTGGATTACGAAGATTCTTACGTTGACCAAATTAAACACCGCTACGCAAGCCTTCAAGAGCAACCCTACGGATCTGCAAAGTACTACGCAGAGCTCAACTCTCTCGCGATCAAGGCTTTTGAACCCATTCTCGCGAGCTTGCACTTACTCACACACGGATTGGGAACGAAATCCAAGGCCAACTGGAAATGCGGTCGAGCACATCATGTCTTGAATCTTTGCCAATACGCAACCGGCGCTTTATTGGTTTCGGGAATGACATCGTACGCAATCTCAGAACTTGTGAAAGATTCCATGGCTCAAACCAGTGCTGCTTTGCTTCCAGAAAACTTTCAGACCGGTATTTGGCAGGCCCATGAAACGCTTCGAGATACTTTAAAGATAGATGGTGTCGACTACGTGCAAATGACTGAAAACATCGTTTCGGCAACAACGCCCGCGATATTGCTGATTGCTTTGCATCGAAAAAATTTCGGACAACAACCCCTCGATTTGTTCACCAACAGCTTGAAGTCGGTTCTTCCTATTTTGATGATTAACGCTTTGGCAGACGACGTCCTCAAGTACAATCTTAACAGCGAAGTCACTTTCTTGGACAAAGCAGAGATATTATTCATTCTTGCTCAATGGGGCTGGACTCCGGAACCTATCATCGCACTGGGTCAAATCGCTTTAGGCATTCCAGCCATTCTGACAAGCGTCGCTCACATGCAAGGAATTGGAAGCATGATTCCTGTCCCTCGAGCAGCTTGGGGATTTGCCGCCGCCGCTCACCTGGCTTCAAAATGGTTGGCTCCTCGGTAAGCAAAGTCAAAAAAATCCCCCTTGCAAAGAGGGGGATAACATCGCTTCAAAGAAGTCTGGAAACAATCTCAACGACTTCTTCGGCCTTATGAAGAAAATCCTGTCGACTGTCGACAATAAAATGATTGGGATGCCCATCCCAAACTTCTATCATACGTTGATCAAGCTCGGCTGCATGTTCTGGAGCTTCGGTTCGAGCGGGATTATCGTTGTTGTAGCCTAAATCCAAGCTAGGCGTTCTCATGTGGATGACCATCTCATAACGAGCGAGCTCAGCTTCTTTCGTTGTTCCCAGGCTTTTAAAGAAATCATCGGGCTCTCCTGGCCAATAAGCAAGTCCATCCAGAGTTCCTCGATCGCAGAGGCCGACCCGAGCGAATCCCTCCTCTTCAACGATGCGTTCTTGCTCTCGCTGAATATGATAGATGGCTCTCTGGGCACATCGAACCGCGCTGGGTGTGGAACGACGCATAAAGCCACCGTTGTAGATCATGCTAGCAGCCTCATGAAGAACAATCACCCGCTCAGTAAACATGTGCTTTACCATTTCCAAGACCGTTGTTTTGCCTGCCCCCGGTCCACCGGTTAGTACAATTAATTTTGAGCGATTGGGATAAATCATAACTGCTCCCTCTCCTAGCAGATTCATTCCAATTGAGAAGCAGGGTTCCTGGAATAAGCGGGGCACAACGCATGAATTGGACACGAGACGCAATTGGGCTTTCGTGCAAAACAAGTCCTTCGACCGTGAAAAATGAACACATGATGCGCTTCTAGCCTTCGGGATTGGGGCAGTAAACGATTCAAGTCCTGCTCTACTTTCGATGGATCTGAGTGTTTGCTAAAACCCAATCTTCGGGCAATCCGACCGACATGAGTATCGACCGCAATATAGTCCTGACCGTAAGCATTCGCTAAGATAACAGCTGCAGACTTGGGACCCACTCCTGGGATGCGTTCCAGATCTTCGCGGACCGCTGGGACCTGGCCAGCAAAATCTTCGACAATTTTCTGGGCTCCGCGGACGAGATGAGTGGCTTTGGTCTTGAAAAAACCCAAAGTACGAATATGCATGGCCACTTCTTCGATGTTCGCGCCTGCCATGGCTTGAACATTCGGATAGGCTTCAAACAAAGTGGGAGTGACTTTATTCACCGCTTTGTCTGTGGTCTGAGCGGATAACACCACCGCCACTAACAATTGCCAAGGATCGCTTTTATCAAAACAAAGCTCAATTTGAGCGTCCGAATAACAAGCACTCAGGATATCTAAAATGTGCATCGCTCGCGGTTTGGTTGCAGACATGATGAGGGTGATTGTTCACTGCTCATGGCAAAATTTCAACTGAGTAGAAGGAGGGCTTGCGACTGCATGGCAGGCAGAGTACAAGCCTATCATGCCATCTTTCGATATTGTATCTGAAATCGACGAACACGAGGTGCAGAACGCCTTTGATCAGACCGAACGTGAACTCGCACAGCGCTATGATTTTAAAGGAACCGGAGTCCAATTAAAGCGAGTCGATCCAGGATTTCAATTATCTGCCAATAGCGAGGAACGTGTCAAAGCCGCCTACGAAGTCTTGGTAGACAAGTTTGTTAAGCGAAAACTTTCTCTTAAATTTTTAGACAAAAAAGAACCTGCCCCCGCAGGAGGGCAAACCTGGCGCCTCGACATTCATCTCAAGAAAGGCATTGATAAAGAAAACGCCAAAAAGCTGATCCAAACGCTCAACGACAGCTCTTTAAAAGTCACTTCCGCCATTCAAGGTGAAAGTGTTCGCGTGACTGGAAAGAAAAAAGATGATTTACAAGCTGTGATTGCCTTGATGCGTTCCAAAGATTTTGCGGTTGAACTTTCTTTTACGAACTTCCGTGACTAAATCTCTTTCCTCTCTTTTTGGTCTTCAAGGGCCGATGGCTAAGGCTTTGTCTAATTACAAGCCTCGACCGGCTCAGTTAGCGATGGCTCATGCGATTCAGCGATTGCTGAATACCTCCCGGGGGCGCCTCATGATCGAAGCTGGCACTGGAACTGGAAAATCGCTCGCTTACTTGCTGACGACCTTAAACGCAAATCAAAAAATACTGGTCTCTACAGCCACGAAAACACTGCAAGACCAGCTGTTTCAAAAAGACATCCCTCTCGCTCTTAAGATATTGGGAGTCCAGAAAAACGTTGTTCTCATGAAAGGCAGAGCCAATTATCTGTGTTTACTCAAAGCAGAACAATTTAATCCTACTGCCGAACTGATCGATGGCCAAGAAAACAAACGAATCGACGCTGTTCGTTCGTGGATCAAGAAAACCGAAACAGGCGATCGCGCTGAACTCACGGTTTTACCCGAAGACTCTCCCTGGTGGAATGACTTAAACGCCAGCGCAGACACCTGCTTAGGTTCGTCTTGCCCACTCTATGCCGATTGCTTCGTGACCCGCCTGCGAAAATCGGCTCAGGGCGCCGAAGTTTTGGTTGTTAACCACAGTTTGCTTTGTGCAGATCATCGTAGCGACGAACCATTTGGCCGAATCTTACCCAAAGTCGATGTCTGGATTCTGGATGAAGCTCACACACTCGAAGACGTGGCGACCAAAGCCTTCGGCATGGAAATCACCGGTCGACAAATGCGCTATCTAGCTCGAGATCTGAGACAGATATCCCCGCTTATTGCCCAAACAAGCCAAACTCAATTCCTGGAAGCCTGCGAAGCGATCTTACCTCTCTTTACTTCCATTGCTGATCATTGGGAAAAACAAGAAATCGCTGGATTCGTTCAAGAACTGCAGCCCAAACTTGCCTTTTTAGAAATCTGCCTCACCTCAGCCAAGCAGGAATTGCTCTCCAGGCGTCTTCACAAAATCAGCACTGAATTGAATTTTATGTTATCGCCAAAAACAGAACACTCCGGCTTTGTGATATTTTCAGAGCGCGATAGCCGAGGTCAGGTATTGAGCGCTGCTCCGATTGAACCCTCGGAAGTTCTTAAAAACACGCTTTGGGCAGCCGATAACCCGATTGCACTCACCAGCGCAACCTTGGCGCTGAATCGTCGTCTGGAACCGATTCAAAGCCGCATGGGCCTGTCTTGTGAAGGGCTCATTCTAGAGCCTCCTTTTGATTCTCTCAACCAGGCTGCCCTGTACACTCCTGCAAATCCGATGGATTTAGAATCTGAAATCAAACGTTTGATTGATCTGAGTCAAGGCGGAACCTTTGTCCTATTTACCAGCTATCGAGCGATGAATAGCACCTACGAGGCGTTGAAGCATACTCTGGAAAATCAAGGTCTGCTCGTCCTAAAACAAGGAGATGCCCCCAAACTCGAACTCATTGCACGATTCGTAGAGGCCGATAAAACATTTGGAGCAGTCTTGTTCGCCACACACTCGTTCTGGGAAGGCGTGGATGTTCAGGGTAAAACCCTACGAATGGTAATCATTGATCGGCTTCCTTTCAAATCCCCCGAGGATCCCATTCATAAAGCGCGCTGTCAGCTGATGGAAAGCCGCCGAGAAAATTCGTTTTTTGGCCTTTCCCTTCCCCAAGCCGCTTTAAGCTTAAAGCAAGGAGTGGGCAGATTGCTTCGTACCGATACAGACCGAGGCGCAGTTGCAATCCTGGATCCGCGCATTATTCAAAAGGGATACGGTAGACTATTCATGGAAGCTCTGCCTCCTATGACGCGCGTTGATCAATTTGAAAAATTGAAGGAGTTTTGGGGCGATGGCTGGGCATAATAAATGGTCTAAAGTAAAACATAAAAAAGGCGTTGCAGACGCCAAAAAATCCAAAGTTTGGACCAAAATCATACGAGAAATCACCGTGGCTGCGAAGCTAGGAGGAACGGATCCAAGCGGCAATCCACGCCTTCGCAAGGCTTTGGACGACGCTCGAATCAATAACCTGTCGAAAGAGCCGATTCAGCGAGCCCTCGCGAAAGCCACTGGCAAAGAAGATGCTGCCGACTACGAAGAGCTCACCTACGAAGGCTATGGGCCAGGAGGAGTGGCGATTTTAGTCTCCTGCCTGACAGACAATCGAAACCGAAGTTACAGCGAAGTCCGAGCCGCTTTTCATAAAAACGGTGGAAATCTAGGAACACCGGGTTCGGTCGCGTTTGCTTTTCATAAGAAGGGTCAAATCCTTATCGACAAGCAAGAAAACCCCAACTTAAGCGATGAGATGCTATTAGTGTGGGGCCTTGATGCGGGTCTGGAAGAGATACAAGATGAATCCGAAGGCTTTGTTTTATTTTCAGCTCCAGAGCTTTTGATTCACCTCAAAGATGCGATTGAGCACCAAGGCGTCTTCGTGGCTTCTTCTGAAATTGAAATGATGGCTGAAAGCCCGGTCAGCCTTTCAGAAGAAAATTCTCACGCATTGCAAAAAATAGTGGATCTACTAGAAGATTTAGATGATGTCCAAAAGGTATGGACCAATGAAGCTTAGATGGAATCTTTTAATTCAGTTATCAAATTTGACTATTTCTACTTAGCGTTTCTATTAGCCGGTATCATTGCTGCCGCCATCGCAGGAGCTTTAAGAGCCGCCGAAACCAAAATGGATTATACAGGAGCCGTATTTCTCGCCTTCTTAACAGCAAACGGGGGAGGAACCTTACGCGATCTGCTTTTGGATCAGCCTATTTTTTGGATCGACAACACGCTCTTTCTGTGGATTCCTTGTTTCATCGGGTTGATGCTTTTTTTAGGCCGCCAATATGTCATCGATACTTTAAGCCACTACCGTTTGAAAGCCTTGCTTCTTTGGGCGGACGCGATGGGGCTTGCGATATTTACCATCATCGGAGTTGAAAAAAGTCTCGCTCTTGGGCAACCCAAAGAGATTGCTGCCACGATGGGCATTTTGACGGCCATCGGAGGCGGAATCTTATCCGACATTATTTCCAATCGACCTCCGCTGGTCTTCTCGACGCCCAATCACATCGTTGTATCGCTGTTTGGCTCGCTTGCTTACTTGGCTCTAAACAGTTTCTGCAAAGACGACTTATCCGCTATCGTGGCGGCATTTTTCATGCTCTCTTTAAGAGCGTTCTCGATTCGCCAGCAGCTTCAGCGCTCCCCTTTCTAAAATTCACCGAGACCTGCTAGCCGGACTGCATGATTCGCTATTTCGTTTTTATCCTTTTTTTATCTCATTCAGCGCATAGCCAAATCGAATCCATCTTGAGTGGAAGCTTGGTCGGCTATCAATTGGCTGGACTGCAAGGTGCTGCTTGGGGGACTGGGGCTGGATGTGTAGACGAACTTTTGCTTTCTTCAGGCTTCAGCGAAGAACCTTATCTCGTTCCAGCCCTCATTGGAATTGCTTCGCTGAAGCAGCTTCCTCTTTCCAAAGCAACCAGAATCACAGGGGGAGCCATTCTGGGATATTTGCTTATTGACGACCAACTGGATAACGCTTGGGGTATGTTTTCGACTTCGGTTCATGCAGGAGCATTGGGCTACCAATTCGGCCGTTTTCCAGGCGCATTGTTGGGAACTTTGCTCGGCAGCCTAAGCCCCAAGACTCCCATTTTCAAAAACATTTTAGAGGCCAATGCTTTCAACAAAATATTGCCTCGGCAATCTTTTTATACTCTTTCACTGCTATCCACTATTTTCTTCGCGAAAGAAAATCTCCAAAATCGAGCAGAGAGTGCTTCTATTCACCCTCTTCAAAACTCTTTAAAAAACTTATTTGAAGATCTTGGGGAGCCCTCGAACTTCAATCGCCTGAACTTCGCTCATACCGAATTTGTATTATCTTCTCAGCTTCTGCTCATGGACTTCATGAAAAATTCGTTTCCATTTTACACGGCTATTTGGGAACAAGCCAATCGATTGGAACGACCTGCCTACCTCCAAGCCGTTCAGGCATACTTATGTGTCCTTTTGACCGAAGTTCTTTTAAAAGTAGGAACCGACACGGCGTCTTTGCATAATCGAAATCAAATTCTCGCAGAACTTGAGAACCGCACTCAGAATCGATATCTGAACGAAACGGTGATGATGAAGCTGCCAAGCTTGAATCAATCGGATGTGCGAATTCATAATTTGTTTGCTCAACTGGATCAATCGATTCGGAATGCTTATACCCTTCTCGATAGCCATCGCGCTTCAAGGCTCGCTCTATTTTATCATTTGGGAACCCTCTTTTCTCATGATGCACTCGATGCGGTATACCTCTTGAGTGGAACAGAGGAATGTATTTCGCTTTTTTTTGATTGGCTTGGCTCTCAGATGAATGGCGATTATTCATGGCTGCAAGTCCTGAATTCAAAAATCACGATCCTGCAACAAGACCTGATGACTCATGCGGCTCCCATTTATCTGGCCAATCAATCAAACCATGTCATCCATCGTTTAACTGATTTAATCCCGGAACGACAAAAATCTTTCATTCGAACGGATCATTGGAGTTCATTGAAAACAATCTGCTTTGAGTCGCTTGGCAGTCTGCGTTATGTTTTAAAATATCTTTTTATTTCGCTCTTAGGAAATAAACCAACGACCCATACTCACTTAATCGCAGACTCAATCTTTCATGTCGCCAATTCTCTCGGATGGCAAAGCAAATTTTCCTCTGAATTAAACCAAACAAGCCAGATACTCGCCCATTTAAAACAAGCAATTGAGACTCTCCAGCAACCGCTTGAAACTCCAACAGCGTTGATCTCCTATGAAACTTCCCATCCTCTATCCCTCTCACTCGAAGATTTTTCTTTTGGAGTAGCAACCAAAACGTTCTCGCATTCCGTTTCGATCCACATCCCGCAGGCTTACTATGTGCTCAGCGGCTTAAATGGCTGCGGAAAATCGACGTTTTTCAAAATCCTTCTGGGCTTTCGCGATAACAGGCTCTGGAGCGAAGGGCGCATCCTTTGGAACACGGAAGGGCTGCCTCGTATCGCAGCAGTTCCTCAAGAAACCTATCTTTTGCCCGACAGCAACCTCTACGAAGCTATCGGAATCGAAGATCAAGACGCCGAACGCATAGCTTGCGACGAACTTGCCTTGTGCCAAGATTGGAACGAAATGAAAACACGTTGGTCCGACTCCCTCAGCGGTGGAGAAAAAAAGAAATTAGCCCTTTTGAAAGCAGTCTTACTAAACCCGGATATTTTGCTGCTCGATGAAACTTTTGGGCCGATGGATCCAACGTCTCGCCAACTCGCACAGGAGTTGATCCAGAAACGCCTGCCCACAGCCCTCTTAATCTCCATCGATCACCAAGCCCAGGATAGCAACGCTTTCTATGCTGCAGAACTTCGACTTGAAAATCAAAAACTTCTATTCGTCGACCCGTAGCTGGATTCCCAAATCTGTCAATTGTTTTGCATCGACGGGAGTCGGTGCTTGCGTGAGCAGATCGGTTCCTTTTTGGCTTTTAGGGAAAGCAATCACATCTCGGATACTCGAAGACCCTGTCAACAGCATGCAGAGGCGATCCAAGCCCAATGCAATTCCGCCGTGTGGAGGTGGACCATAGCGCAGAGCATCGAGTAAAAAGCCAAATTTTTGCTGCTGTTCTTCGCATGAGATTCCCAGCGCATCGAATATGTTAGATTGAATGACTGGGTCGTGATTTCGAATCGATCCTCCCCCAATCTCGTGGCCATTCACCACCAAATCGTAAGCCCTCGCTTTACAAGCAGCCGGATCCAATCTCAATATTTCAAGACTCTGTGCTTGAGGCGAAGTAAATGGGTGATGCGCAGCAGCATAATTTTTTGATTCATCATCGTATTCAAACAACGGGAAATCGGTAATCCAAAGAATCGACCAGCTATTTTCTGGTATCAGCTTAAACCGATTGCCCAAATTTAGCCTAAGACCGTTCAAAACCGCATGAACCGTTTTGGGTTTGCCCATTTGGAACAAAATAAGATCACCGTCTTCTGCGAAGCAGGCTCGATTGATCGCGTTCAAGCCCTCTTCTGAAATCACTTTCGCAAATGGCGATTGAGTCCATGCCGTGCCAGATTCAGCGACTTTGGCACGCCCCAATCCTTGTCCTCCAAGCTGCTTCACCCGATCTTCCAGTTTATCGACTTCGGTTCGAGAGAGTTCACACGACGCAGGAATACGCATCGCTTTGATCATGCCACCGGCTTTCAAAGTCTGCTCAAACAAAGGAACTCCGGCTCCGTTTCTCGCTCTCAAAATTTCCGTTAAATCGGTGTGCTCCAAGCCAAAACGAGTATCCGGTTTATCGCTTCCATAGCGCGCCATCGCTTCATCGTAAGGCATCCGAGGAAATGAGTCTGGTAATGCGACGTCTATCGCCTGTTTAAAAATGGTTTTTATCAAGCCTTCCGCCATCGCTTGAACCTGATGTTCATCGACAAAGCTCATTTCCACATCGATTTGTGTAAACTCAGGCTGTCGATCTCCTCGCAGATCCTCATCGCGAAAACACTTAACGATTTGGAAATAGCGATCCAAGCCCGCCATCATAAACATTTGTTTGAAGAGCTGAGGACTTTCAGCCAACGCGAAGAACGATTGAGACTGCTGTCGGCTCGGCACCAAGAAATTGCGAGCGCCACCGGGCGTGTACTTCACCAATGCCGGTGTCTCAATTTCCAGAAAGTCATGTTGATCAAAATACGTGCGGGTTGTCTGCATGACACGATGTCGGAGTTTGAAATTAGACTGAAGAGCAGGACGTCGGAGATCCAGAACACGGTGAGCAAGGCGCTTTTCTTCGCTGGTATCAATTCGATTTTCAATCAAAAACGGTGGCGTATCCGATTTGCTGAACACATTCAGCTCTCGGACATCCACCTCGATTTCGCCCGTCACCAAACGAAGATTGGGAGAGCCACCATTTTCGGTTCGGTCCTCGACCATTCCTGCGATTCCAATACACCACTCGCTTCTTAATTCGTGTGCCCAGGTATGCAATTGCGAACAAGTTTCAGGTTTGAAAACGATTTGCGTGAGGCCATATCGATCTCGCAAATCAACAAATCGTCTTCCACCATGGTCCCGAACGGATTGGACCCAACCCATCAAAATAACCCGATCACCCAAGTTGGCTTTCGTAAGCTGGTTGCACGTGTGTGTTCGAGGCTGCGATTCTACCCATTTGGACATCTGGAGTACCTAGTGTATCGGCCCTTAATTTTCAAGGATTAGCGTGCTAAGAAATCAGTCATCCATGACTGCATTGGTTCTTTTTCTCATTGAAGTCTATCAAAAACGAATCAGCCCATTCCTCATGCCCCGTTGTCGCTTCTACCCAAGCTGTTCCGAATACGCGAAGCAGTCATTTCAAAAATACCATTTTGCCAACGCTTTCTACCGAACCGTGAAACGACTGCTCCGTTGCCACCCTGGCTGCCACGGAGGCTTCGATCCTCCTTAGAATGAAATTCTCGCCGCTGGATCCAGACAATTTAAATAAGACTGCACAGTTTGTTCAAGCCCGAAATACAAAGAATCGCTAATCAAGGCATGACCGATGGACACTTCTTGCACACAGCCCACTTCGTTCAAAAAATAAGTCAAATTTTTTAAATTGAGATCATGGCCAGCATTCACGCCAAGTCCGATGCGATCAGCTGCTTCTGCCACGCGCTGATAAACTCCAAGAACTTCTTCTCGAACAGGCAGTTCAAAACATCGAGCGTAACGTTCGGTGTAGAGTTCAACCCGGTCGGTTCCGGTATCCTGAATTTCGGTGAGAGTCGATTCCTGATAATCGAAAGGGTCAATGAACAGGGAAATTCGGGCTCCGCTAAGCTTAAGCTGATGAATTTGATGTTTCAAAAAATCTTGATGAATTCGAACATCCCAACCCGCATGCGAGGTTAGAACCTCTGGAGCGTCTGGCACCAGAGTTGCTTGTTGAGGACGAATGTTTCGAATTAAGTTCAAGTATTCATTGGAAGGATAGCCCTCAATATTGAATTCCGTGGTCACCCTTTGAGCCAAATCGTAAACATCTTGGATGCGAATATGACGCTCATCAGGTCTTGGATGAACGGTAATTCCATGAGCCCCGAATCGCTCGATATCGAGAGCGGCTTGCACAAGATTGGGTAAATCGCCTCCCCGGGCATTTCGTAGAGTTGCTATTTTGTTAATGTTAACACTGAGTCGCGTCATTCAGAATGCTTAAAAAAGAATCTACCTGAAGGGAAGCCCCTCCGACCAAAACTCCATCCACGTGGGCAATTTCAAGAACCAAGCGAGCGTTGCTGGCATGGATGGAGCCTCCGTAGAGAATCGGGGTACTCGGATGGGTCAGCTTACGGATCCGCTCATGCATCTGGGCTATTTCGTTCGAAGTCGCTACTTTGCCGGTCCCGATAGCCCATACGGGCTCGTAAGCCAGGCAGATCTGACTTGGATCAACCTGTTCCAATACCGGTTTTAATTGGCTTTCGATCACCGATTCAGCCAGCCCAGACTCTCGATCGGCCAAGGTTTCTCCCACGCAGACAATCGGCATCACTCGGCCCTCCACACAGGCTCTGGCTTTCCAAGCCACTTGCTCGGAGGTCTCAGCAAAATACCGCCTCCTTTCCGAATGCCCAATAATGGCCCAAGAAACTCCTAAGTCTCTCAAGTGACGGACAGACCACTCGCCTGTATAAGCCCCTGATTCTTGATAAAATACGTTCTGCGCTGCGATTTGAATGCCGCTATTCTGTGAACATTGAACCGCCCAAGACAGCAAGGGTGCCACGGGAGCAATTCCGATGTTCAAGGATTGAAATCGCTCTTTCTGGCAGCTTGTTCGCAGGAATTCAAAAAAACTTTGAGTCTCTAAAAGCCCATGGTTCAGCTTCCAATTTCCAACGATCCATTTTTTTTCGTTCATCCTAGCGTCACTCCAAGACATTCCATTTGCGATCGAGAACCTCTCTTGACAATTTCCGTGGAATTTAGTGGAATTAGGTGGGAATAGCAATTTTTATTGAATCAATTTTATGTTTAGAGGACTGAACGAAAACCTGCTGGATGACAAAGGCCGAGTCGCCTTTCCCCTCGAATTTCGTCAAGTTCTCAAAGCAGATCAGCTGGTCTTAACTCTTTCGCTTTACGAACCCTGTTTGGTAGCTTTAACGTTGCAAGATTTCGAATTGCAGGCTGATCGACTGAAATCGCTGCCCAGCAGCGATCCAGCGATCACTGAATTTAAGCGCTTGGTGATCGCTTCCAGCTTTGTAGCCAGCATTGACAAAGCTGGACGCGTTGCGATTCCCAAAGAGCTTCGTTCTTATGCTGGGTTGGAGAGAGAAATTTATTGGGCGGGCATGCTAGATCGGATCGAAGTTTGGTCTAAAGAGCGGTGGAATGAAAAGAATCGGATTCGTCTCTCCAATCAAGAAGGATTGGAAAGACTGCGTCTGACATTGGAGAAATTTGGATTGTAACCATGTTTGAGCATCTACCCATTATGCCACAAGAGATCCGGACGCTTTTGGCTATCCAAGCGGGCAGCGTTGTGGTGGATGCCACAGCAGGCGGAGGGGGACATCTTCGGATTTTAGCCGAAGCTGTGGGCCCTAGCGGACGGGTGATCGCTCTTGACCAAGATCCCAGAGCCCATGAACTGGATGCCGCGGGTGGAGTCGCTCAAGAATATCCTCAAGTTCGTTTATACCAAAACCGCTTTTCCGAGCTGGCTCACGTGTTAAAAGCCGAAAAAATCCATTCTGTGGATGGGTTGCTGTGTGATTTAGGCGTCTCTTCTCCTCAGTTGGACACTCCGGAACGAGGCTTTTCTTTTCGACAGGATGGGCCCATTGACATGCGTATGAACCCCCACTCCGGGATCTCCGCATACGATCTGATTGCTGAAAGTTCGGAAAGTGAGCTGGCGGATATTATTTATCAATACGGGGAAGAGCGCTTCTCTCGCAGAATTGCACGATCTATTAAAAACCAAAAATCCCTTCCCAACAGCACTCTGGCCTTAGCGAATCGAATCGCTCAAGCCATTCGAGGTCCACGAAGCCGAATCCATCCTGCCACGCGTACGTTTCAAGCTCTGCGAATCGCTGTGAATCAAGAGTTGAAGGAACTGGATACCCTGTTATTGGATCTAGAAAGCCTCACACACCCAGGCTCTCGAATTGCTTTTCTATCTTTCCACAGCTTGGAAGATCGACGCATCAAACAGCATTTAAGAAACCAACCTCATTGCTGGAGAGCCCTTACCAAGAAACCCGTGACCGCATCCGAAACTGAAATGCATCAAAATCCAAGAGCTCAAAGCGCCAAATTGCGCATTGGGGAGAGAATATGAATCCAATCTTATTTGCCGAAGCCGTCAGTGAAATCAAAAGCAACCCCCGATTAAGCGTTATCCACAATTCGAATTTTACGCGCCATTACTACCGCCCCATACGCAAAAGCATCTTCCCGGCTTTATGCGTGGGCGCTCTCATGGGTTCTTTGCTTTTTTTAGTCTTTGTTCAAGTTGGCAATTACATTGAGGGTTATTCGATGGCCTTGCTAGAAAAAGAACAAGATCAGATCCTGGCTGAACTACAGGCGCTTAAACTCGAAGAATCGGTTCTTAAAAGGCCCGAGCGAATACAGCATTTCGCTCTCAAATCACTTCATCTGATACCCCCTTCTCAGGCTCCCAAAGTGATATTGCCGTGAAGCTGCCAACGCGCTTATCGATTGTGGCAGGCCTACTCGGATTAGGTTTGCTGATAGGCGCGGTGAAAGCCAGTATTTTGCAACTTGCCAGAGGATCCGCCCTCAAAGAACTCGCAGAGCGGCAATACCTTCGCTCCATTCGTTATTCTCATTTCAGAGGCGATATTGCCGATCGCAAAGGACGCTTACTCGCTACCAGTGTCGCGCTCCATTCTGTCTACGCCGAACCTCGCAAAATGAACCATCCCGATCGAGTCGCGCGAGCCTTGAAAAGCGCCCTCCCCTCTTTGACGAAGATTGATCTGGAGCGCTTATTCTCGGATCGTTCCTTCAGCTGGCTGGCTCGTCGAATCGATCCGAACACCTCCGCTGAAATTGCCGATTTAAAACTTGAGGGCATTGGCATCTCCGAGGAAGAACAACGCTTCTATCCAAACCATGCTCTCTTGGGACAAACTCTGGGTTTTGTTTCCATCGATGGTGAATCGTTGGGAGGCATCGAACATGCATTCGAACGCTACCTAAAGCCTAAGGTATGGAACACCCTGACCTACCAAGATGCTCGAGCCAAGTCGATCCGAACTTATGTGGCTCCTCATCAAGAAGATCTGAGAGGAGACCAAATCACGCTTACCATTGACCGAAATATTCAATACGAGACGGAAGAGATCCTCAAAGAAACAGTCAAAAATCATCATGCCAAAGCCGGCTGGGCCATTGTGATGAAACCCAAAACCGGAGAAATTCTGGCTCTCGCCAACGTACCACTCGTCAACCCCAATCGCCCGGGGAAAAACCTTTCTCTTTGGCGGAATAACGCCATTAGTCGAACGGGAGAGCCTGGATCGACTTTCAAAATGGTGACTTTTTCAGCCGCGATGGATTTAGGCCTGTTACAGCCAGATGAGAAAATCAACTGTGAAAAAGGCGTGTGGGATCTAGGTTACATAACCATTCGAGATGTTTCCAAACGGGAGTGGCTGACTCCTGGAGAAATTTTTAAATACTCAAGCAATATTGGAACCTTTAAGCTTGCTCAAAGAGTAGGCAAAGAACGTCTGTATGAAATGATTCGCCAATTTGGCTATGGGGAGCTTCCTGGGCTCAACATGGCCGAAGAAGCCAAGGGCTACGTCTCTAAACCCGAAACTTGGGCTTCCTCGCGTTTTGCCAACCTGAGTTTTGGTTACGGCCTCATGGCCAGCAGCCTTCAAGTCGTCAATATGGTCAACACTATTGCGAACGGTGGTGTTCGAGTAGCCCCTCAAATTTTAAAAGAAATCAAAAAATCAAACGGGGAAACTTATCACCCCTTGTTGTCAAACCCTTCGGTTCGAATCCTGAAGCCCGAAACTGCCAAGCTGCTCACCCATTACATGATCCAAGATACCGAAAGCGATGGCAGCGGTAAGCGAGCAGCGATCGAAGGAATTCGGGTGGCCGGTAAAACGGGAACGACTGAAAAGTTAGGCGCTTCGGGTCGATACGCAAAAAACCTGAATATAAGCTCCTTCGTTGGCTTTGCCCCGGCAGAACACCCTGAAATCGTCGCTTTGGTCGCCATTGATGAACCCAAAGGCATTGCCTACGGTGGCTACGTGGCTGCTCCCGCTTGGAAGCGCATCGTTGAAGCAGCTCTCTTACAGATTTAACGGATCCTCAGGATTGTATTTGAAAGCGAACGTGTTACAGGAAACCCTACATCGAATGGTTAATTTCGAGCCTCTCAATTCTCTGGCCATTGCCCGACCTTCGGACCCGATCACACTGGATTCTCGAAAAGCCTCCCCTGGAGTTATTTTTGTTGCGGCGAAAGGGGCTAGCCTGAGTTCTCTCGATGGTCACTCCTTTATTCTTCAAGCTCTTCAAAACGGCTGCTCTGGGCTCATCGTTGAGCGCGTTGATTTTGAGATTCCCTTTCACATCCCAGTATGGCGCACGAATCATGCCCGCATCGCAGCGGCTATCTTATCCGAAGAAGCTTTTCTTTGTCCCTCCCGCCAGCTTGATTTATGCGGCGTCACAGGGACCAATGGAAAAACTTCAGTCACTTTCTTATTGGCTGCCATGGCCGAAGCGTTCGGAAAAAAGTCCGGAGTCCTTGGAACTCTTGGTGCTGGCTCGACCCGAAACTTGACTTATTTTGGCTTGACGACGCCAGAAGCCGAAAATCTGAGTGCGTATTTGGGTCAATTTCGAAACCAAGGCTTCGATCAGATTGCGATGGAAGTCTCTTCGCATGCTCTGGCAACCCATCGAGTGGATGGACTCTCTTTTAAGGCAGCCGCTTTTACCAACCTAAGCCAGGATCATCTGGATTTCCATCAAACTTTTGATCATTACCTGACTGCCAAGGCAAGGCTGTTCCATGAGCTTCTTCCTAACAATGCTTATGCAATTTTACCGAGTACGGACCCCAATCTCAATCAACTAAAACCGCGAAATGCACGAACCTTGCTCTGGGGAACCGACTCGAAAGCCGATATTGCTGCTTCTCAAATCCGTTTCACTCCTCAAGGCCTTTCTTTTACATTACGAGTCTTATCCGAGTCGATTGAGGTTCAAGCCCCTCTTTTCGGACGCTTTAATTTAGAAAACATTCTGTGCGCAGCAGGTCTTGCCTACGCAAGCGGAATTTCGCTCGAAGCCACCGCTCAAGGCCTGCAGAACCCGATCCTTCCCAAAGGCCGACTCGAACGTGTATCTCCTTCCTTGCCCGCTGTTTTTGTGGATTTTGCTCATTCTCCAGACGCCCTCGAAAAAGCTCTGCAAACTTTAAGAGAAATCAGCCAGGGCCGAATTAAATTGGTATTTGGATGCGGAGGAGACCGTGATCGAATCAAGCGCCCTCTCATGACTCAGGTAGCTCATCAAAACGCAGACGATGTCTTCATCACTTTAGACAATCCACGGCATGAAGCACCCAATCAGATCATTGCCGATATGCAGCCTCTTTCAACAATGACGGTTCTCTTGAATCGCCAAGAAGCGATTCGAGCAGCCATTCAAAGCTGCGCTCAGGAAGACATGGTTCTGATCGCTGGAAAGGGCCATGAAACCACTCAACAAATAGGAGATGAGTTTCGTCCGTTTGACGATGCTCGAATTGCACGTGAAATCTTATTCGATCGACACCCGAACTCTTAAACCGGGGGATATTTTTGTGGCTATCCGAGGCCTTCAATCGGACGGACACGATTTTGTTGCAGAAGCCTTTTCGAAAGGGGCCAGCCAAGCCATCGTTCGATCCGATTACCCAGGCCAAGAATCGAATCTCATTCGAGTTTTGGATCCTCTCCAAGAGCTTCAAGACCGAGCTCATCGTCACCTTTTATCCATGCCGGCCAAACGCGTTGCATTAACAGGCTCTTCGGGTAAAACGACCACGAAAGAAATTCTAGCAACCCTCTGTCAAGCATGCTTGAGCACCGAGGCCGTTTGGCTCAACGAGGGCAACCTAAACAACCATTTGGGACTTCCTTTAAGCGCACTCAAAGTTGAACCGCACCATAAAATAGCGATTTTGGAGATGGGAATGAACCACTTCGGAGAAATCGCGTGTTTAGCTAAAATCGCCAAACCCCAAATTGGCCTCATCACCAATATGGGATCCGCTCATGCCGGAAATATGGGCGGTGTGGAAGGCGTTGCCAAAGCCAAAGCGGAGCTTTTTGAAGCACTGGAAGAAAACGATATCGGCGTTGTGAACGCAGACGACCCCCGTTGCGTTCGAGAAGCCGAACGAAAACTACGAGCCCAAGTCTTGACATTTGGACATTCGGCATTAGCTGATCTTCGAATCCTGGATTATCAGTCTCCAACCTTCTCCTACAAGGGAGAAATTGCCTCTGCCAAACTATCTCTTTTGGGAGATCACAATGTCCAAAACGCAGCCGGCGCGCTCGCGGTGGCAGTCGCCTTAGGACTCGACTTTAAGACAGCTGTTCAGAGTTTGGAAAGGCTTCAGCCAACGAGAGGGCGACTAGCACCCTTAACGCTTTCTACGGGATCCCTCCTACTCGATGACACGTACAATGCGAATTCAGAATCCATGGAAGCGGGCATTTCCGTACTTGGCTCCTTTCATGATCGACGGAGAATAGCCGTTCTTGGCGACATGGGCGAGCTCGGAGGCGTAGCGGCAGAAAGACATCATGCCATCGGTGCCGCTTGCACTCAAAAAGGAATTGATTGGATCTTTGCTTGCGGTGAACACGCAAAACACTATGGAGAAGGAGCTTTTGAAGCTGGATTCAACATGCAACATTTTGTGTGGGCCAAAGACAGCGTTCAAATCGCAGAAAAACTGATTGACTTTGTAGAACCGAACGATGCTATCTGGATCAAAGGTTCCCGATTCATGAAAATGGAAAGAGTCATTGAGCGTCTGCTTCAGATAAATTCTGTCCTATAAGAACTTGGTCTCCCAAGATACCTTCGATGAGAGCCGTTTTAGAAATCAGAACCAAGGTAGAACCAAATTCAAATCGACCCAATTCGGCACCTTGTAAGAGAGAGGGCCCTCTATCTGCATATTCTTGAACCCACCCTGTCGATTGAGCAACGTTTGTCGTGAGCGTCGAGTCGAAAACCAGCTTTACTTTCCCAACCATCGTGGCTCCAACTGCTACCAGGATGAATTCGGAGCCAAGCCAGCAAACCATGCGCTCATTGACGCAAAAAAGACGGTCGATGTTTTTTACTGCCCACGAATTGACTGGCCACAGAGTTCCGGGAATGTATCTTACTTTGGTTAAAGAAGCCGTCATCGGCATGTGAAATCGATGATAGTCCCTTGGGGCGAGATAGATGGTCGCGTAAGAAGCATCTGCAAATTCAGCCGAAACCTTCTCTCCAATAAGCTCTTCTAAAGAGTACGACTTTCCCTTGATTTGGAGGAGGCAGTTTTCTGTCACCCTACCGCATTGCCCCCAGCGACCGTCACACGGGCTGACCACCGAAGCCTCTGCAATGGGTCTTAAGCCCGGTCTTAATTCTCGCGTAAAGAAATCCTGCAAACACGAAAAAGAGTCTAGCGAATCCTCTATTTCAAAGAAATTGACTCCAAAAAAATTTCCAAATAGGCGATAAAATACGGGTCGAATGAATTTGGGAATGGATAACTCAGCTATTTTTCCCATCAAACGGGAAAGAGTATTTTTAGGCACTAGCCATAAGATATTTAACATCCGCTCAGCCTATCAAAGCGACCGAAATCGAGCAAGTCCGCTAAGAAGCAATCGACCAAAGATCACACAGATGCACGCTTTCTTCCAGAAAGCGAGAACGCCTGAGAGCGCGTTCTTGCGGATAGCAAAATGTCAAGGAGTCCATCGCACGGGTCAAAGCGACGTAGAATAAACGCCTTTCTTCTTCCACTCCATGAGGCTCTCGATAGGACATAAACGAAGGAAAATGCCCTTCCACCAGCCAAATCACAAACACATGTTTCCATTCAAGGCCCTTGGCTTGATGAATGCTGGCCAAGGTCACGGCCTTTTGACTGCGCTCGGATTCCTGGCCCTCCAAAGACCAATCTCGATTTGGAAGCAGCTCTTCAAAATGAATTCTTTGTTTAGACAAAATATTTTTGACTTCTTGGCTGTGGCGATGGGCACGGTAGAGAACCGCGATATCGCCCGGTAAAACACCTGATCTGATCAGCTCTTCAATGCGTTGTCCTACAAAGAGAGCTTGTTGGAATGAACTTTGGCAAGGCACCAATGCCGGCTTGGCCATGCTCCCTCGATTGGGTATCAATTTCTTTTGTAAAGCCAAAGGAAAGCGCTTCAAAGCGGCGTTAGCCAAACAAACGATTTCTTGAGATGAGCGATAATTCGTGCTTAAGCTGAGGTGGCTTGCTTCGGGATAAGTGGCCTTAAATCGACGCATGTTACCGGTGTCGGCGCCTCGAAAAGCGTAGATGCTTTGAGAGTCATCTCCAACCACCATCAGATTTCGATGCGTACTTGCCAAAGCATCGATCAAAGCTCCCTGCAAGCGATTAATATCTTGATACTCATCCACTAAAAGGGCTTTGCTGCGAACTCGACCTTCGGTGGCAAATTTTCCAAAATTTAAGAGCAGATCATCAAAATCAACGACACCCGCATTTCTTTTTGCTTCTAAAAATGACCCATAGAGTTCCGTCAGCCCACTGGGAATCGGTGTTCTTGTATTCAGCGCAAACGAAATCTCTTCAAAAACCTTATCGAGGCTGGAAGCACTGCTATTTTTAACAAGACGAAACAAAATATTTTTGGCTTCATCTCGAGAAATCAATCGAATTTCCGGATTTTCTTGCCGCAAAAAAGCAAGCGCGACCGAATGAAAGGTACCTCCAATAACACCCCGAGCTACGGGGCCACAGATTTCTTCTACTCGGCTCAGCATCTGGCGAGCCGATTTATTGGTAAACGTGAGCAAAATAATTTGGCCGGGTTCGATCCCTTGCTGAATCAGGTGTGCGACTCGACAAACCAGTGTTCGTGTTTTCCCCGATCCAGCTCCCGCTGAGACTAAAAGAGAAATCATGGGAGCTCGTACAACCGCTTCTTGTTCTGCGTTTAACTCAGGAATCACTGGGGCTCTCCAGAGTAGCGCATCAATACCACGGTCTCAACGGCCGGAGTCCCACCGAAGAAATCCATCGGCACGATCCGAACAACCTGGTAGCCTTGCCGAACAAACTCTAAAAGATCGCGAGCCATCGCATTCGGGTCGCATGAGATCAAAGCCACTCGTTCAGCCTGCAGGGCTGCAATCAAGCAAGCTTCGCTTTGAAGACCCTTCTTAGGAGGATCCACCACAATCCCAGCCCATCGAACCGATGAGCGTTCACTTAGATACTCAGCCATACTTCCTCCGTAGACTTGAATCCCCAATTCGTTCAACGACTCGATGCAGAGTGCATTGCTCTCAACTGCCACCAAATTCGCCTCGCCTTTCTTCAAGATGGCTTTTGAAAAACCACCCACTCCCGCATAAGCGTCACAATAATGACCAGGTCCTTGATACAAAAAATCAGCGACAAGATCGTACAGACGTTCTGCTTGAATGGGATCCGTTTGACAAAACGAGTCTGGGTGGACGCTTGGTCCCCCTTCTAAGCTTGGGACTCGTTGAAGGCCTGTTTGACGTCCTGGTTCACCGGCCAAAATATTATTTGATACCGTCGATTGAATGCGTTCCGAGAAACTCAAAAATGGGTTATCCGTAAACAGGACATCTGGAAGGGGTTGAAGGGTAACCACCACAATCGCCACACCCCCTTGAACGGCTCTCAAAATCACAGCCTGCAACCCTTCGGCTTTGGATTCGTTGAGTTTCGAAAGCAAAATCGGTATCGCCTGGTTGATCGAAGGATCCACATGCGGACAAGCGCTTGCTTCTGAAAACTGGTGAGAATACGGCACATAGACTCCCAAGCGTAAGTCGCCTGGGTCTCCCGCCACCATGAGTTTCACTTTCTGCCGATAGCCTGTCAGGCTTGGATGAGGCACGACAGCTTCAACGGGCAAGTCCAGTGCCACACTTGTCAATGCGGCCTGAATTCGGCTCTGCTTCAGTTCGAGCACCAGCGAGTCTTTCACTCCATGCAAAGGACAAGCCGGACAGGGAAGTTTGTGCCGGCAGGTTCTTGACTCGTGGAACTCCCCCTTACGAGCGAAACGCTTGACTCGGCAGACATAAAGCTTCTGAGCTTTAAAAATACGTTCCACCCGAACTTCAACTTGATCACCTGGGAAAGCGCCTCGAACAGCATAGTTCCAGGCATCGTAAAAAGCCCGCCCACGCCCCTCATCGTCGATCGCTTCGATATTTAACAGTCTCATTTTCACCTATATTTCCGAGCACAGACTGCACGAGTTAGCGCTAAAATGCTAGAGAGTCGGCTCATGAATAAAAAAACCTTAAAAGCTCTATTGGACCTAGATTGATACTCTTCCATCCAGTATAAGGCGCCAATGGCGAATCAGGTCTTCTGGGAACTCAGCAAAAAGTTTAAAAGGCCCTTGACGGCCTTAGGAGTTATTCCACTTTGGGTGTGTTTCTCGATCTCGCTTTCAAGCCCTGCTGAAGTGGTCAATCCTTTTGCCTTAACCCCTTTTTTCACCTTGCCTCATTGGCACGGTGAAACGTGTTCCTATCTTCCGACCGATGGGACGACGGAGTTGGTGCTTCCAGCCAATCTCATGTGCCGTGGCAACGAACCCGGCTGCTACGAACCTCCTCAATCGTTAGAAGTCGGAATTGCGCTTTTAAATGGCTTTTTTAAAGGCTTTAAGTCAGGAGCCAAGTACTTAGGCAAGAACGATATCGCTGCTTTGATGGGCGCATTTAATGCGATGGGAGATTTCAGCATTTTATTTTTAAAAGATCGAGCCAATCTAAGAGAAGGAACCATTTTTGCTCTTCGGCTCGCCCGAGAAGGAGCTCGAGCTGTCACTGGAACAACGATTCAAAGAATTGGAAGCCTGGAAGATCTTTCAAGCCATCGACGGGTTCGAATCTCCATTCCGTCTGCCGAGTTATCCAAAGCCGCTCTGAAAGTTCCACTCATCCTAGAAAAACAGCTCGACTGGGGCAACGCTGAAACCGATTGGGAAGTTTGGCTTCTTTCATCCGCCCCTGGACTATTGTTAGCTCTCACGGAGCACTATGCTAGATACTATAAACTGCCTACCCTAAGACCCATGGCTGGGTTTGGGCTTACCATCGCTGAAACGGCCAGTTTTTTGAGCATGTGCCCTACAGAACCCAGTTTTTATAAGAACTCTCGGCAACTGGCTCGCATTGGGCTTCATTTCGGTCAATGCCTCTCCCTATTCCAAAATAGAGACCAAGCTCCCTCTCAACGATTTAAATTATTTACGCTTTTCACGATGCTCGAACACATCGGAGTTGCCGTAGCCGACTCTCTCTACTACAAGTGGAACCCATAACACATCAACTGGAATCGAATAGCCTCGCAAAGCGACGACAAAAGACGAATAAAAAAACCCTCTCGCCTGGAGAGGGTTGGTTATTCGGCAAGCGAAAGTGGACTAGTAGTCCATGTCCGCGCCGTAGTCACCGCTCGCTGGAGCGGCTTTTTCCGCCTTAGGCTGCTCGGCAATCATTGCTTCGGTGGTCAGCATCAAGGATGCAATCGAAGCCGCATTTTGCAAAGCCGTACGAGCCACCTTAGTCGGATCGATGACACCCGATCGAACCAAGTCTTCGTACTCCTCCGAAGCAGCATTGAAGCCAAATCCGGAACTTCCTTCTTTGACTTTATTGACGACTACAGAACCTTCATAACCTGCGTTCTTAGCGATTTGACGAAGAGGCTCTTCGATGGCTCTCAGCAGCAACTGAATACCTGCATTTTGCTGCGCATTGCCTGTGTCAAGCTCAGCTAACTTCGTATTTTGAGCGGCACGAATCAAAGCCACACCACCGCCTGGAATCACGCCTTCTTGAACCGCTGCTCGGGTTGCATGCAATGCATCTTCGACTCGAGCTTTCTTTTCCTTCATTTCGGCTTCGGTTGGAGCACCCACTTTGATCACCGCAACGCCGCCTACCAGTTTCGCTAAGCGCTCTTCCAGTTTTTCTTTATCGTAGTCCGAAGTAGTCACTTCGATTTGAGCGCGAATTTGTTTGACGCGTGCCTCAATATCGGATTTCCCCCCGAAACCATCGACGATAACGGTGTTATCTTTGTCAATCGTTACCACTTTTGCGGAACCCAGTTCAGTAACAGTCACGTTCTCAAGTTTCCAGCCCTGGTCTTCCGAAATGAATTTCGCACCTGTTAGACAAGCGATGTCTTCCAGCATGGCCTTACGGCGATCTCCAAATCCAGGTGCTTTCACAGCGGCAATCTTCAAAGTTCCACGCAGCTTATTCACGACCAAAGTGGCCAAAGCTTCGCCTTCCACTTCTTCAGCAATGATCAAAAACGGACGTCCACTTTTGGCTACGGGCTCAAGAATCGGCAGCAAATCTTGCATGGCAGAAATCTTCTTCTCGTAAACCAAAATCAACGGATTCTCCAAAACCACTTCCATGCGTTCAGAGTCTGTCACAAAGTACGGAGACAAATAACCACGATCAAACTGCATACCTTCTACAATTTCCAAGGTAGTATCGAGGCTTTTGGCTTCTTCAACCGTAATAACACCCTCTTTCCCTACTTTTTCCATGGCTTCGGCCAAGATATTTCCAATCTCAACTTCACCATTGGCGGAGATCGTTCCAATCTGTGCAATTTCTTTGTGATCTTTGATCGGAGTTGAAAGAGCTTTCAAACCTTCTACTAATTTTTCAACGCCCTTATCGATACCGCGCTTGATATCCATGGGATTGTGCCCGGCAGCCACAAGCTTCAACCCTTCGTTGAACAGAGATTGAGCCAATACCGTAGCCGTGGTTGTACCGTCGCCAGCCTTATCGGAAGTCTTAGAGGCAACCTCTTTGACCATCTGCGCACCCATGTTTTCGAATTTATTCGAAAATTCGATTTCTTTGGCCACAGTTACACCGTCTTTAGTCACAACGGGGGAACCAAAAGGTTTCGAAATAATAACATTTCGACCTTTGGGGCCTAAAGTGACTTTAACAGCATTCGCCAAAGCGTTAACGCCTTTAGCAGCCTTGTTACGAGCATCGTTTGAAAAGCATATTTCTTTTGCTGACATCGCAGTTACTCCTTAAATTTATTGCAAAATCGCCAAGATCTCGTCTTCTCTCAAGATCATGTGTTCGATTCCATCGACCGTTACTTCACTTCCTGCGTATTTGCGGAAAAAAACGATCTGCCCTTCTTTCACTTCAAGCGGACGCAGCGCTCCATTTTCGGTGTATTTGCCTTCACCAACGGCCACAATCAGGCCTTGCATCGGTTTTTCTTGAGCGCTATC
Source organism: Myxococcaceae bacterium (assembly GCA_016000045.1). Classification (NCBI taxonomy): domain Bacteria; kingdom Pseudomonadati; phylum Myxococcota; class Myxococcia; order Myxococcales; family Myxococcaceae; species Myxococcaceae bacterium. The sequence goes on from JAECQY010000002.1 coordinate 103,058, forward strand.
GGGTATAAAAATTCCGCCGATTTTTTCTTCGGCTTCCAAGCGCTTTACCAATACACGATCATTCAGCGGTTTAAACTTCATGTGAATCTCCTTAACTTCGTGCTCTTAGCTTAAGCACAAAATTTAGAGAGACAAGCCGATAGAGTCTTTTTGTTTAAAGTACGCAAAGCTCGAGTCGACAGCGCAACTCGGATAAAGCGACCGGATTCAACATCAAATACGCGTTTCGTTTGAACGTTCGCTTTTAGCTTACGCTTCGTCTTGATATTGGAATGGGAGACACGATTGCCATTCATCCAAGATTTACCGGTCAAAGTACAGATTGCCATAAAAGCTCCTTTAAACCGTGGGACCCTATCATTTTTATTCAATTGGGCAATAGGGTAGAGGATTTTAAGCAACCAAGATTCTAAGCTGCGAAAGTTGCGCTCAAATTCAAGACTATTGATCTCTGTCAACAGAATTGAGCAACTCGCAGATCTCTACCTCCCAAACTCCCTTAGGCCTGACGATTTCGACAATATCTCCAATGCGTTTTCCCAGAAGCGCCTTTGCAACTGGCGAACGTTCAGAGATTGCTCGATCGTGAAATTCGGTCTCCCCTTCTCCAACAATGCGAAACGATCGAAACTCATCTTGATCGTCTTTAACCACCACCGTGTGTCCAAAAGAAACCGTGCTTTGAAGCCTATGTTCCAAGCAAATCACTTGAACCTCTTTCAAAAGCTGAGCCAGGTATTGGAGACGTTTATCGATCTCTCTTAAATGCTTTTTTCCGTAGATATACTCAGCATTCTCAGAACGATCACCCTCCGCAGCGGCGTTTGTAATTCCTCGAACCACTTTAGGACGTTCAACGTGAAGCAAATTTTCATATTCGGCTTTGAGAAGCCGATAGCCTTTTGGGGTCAATCGCTTTGACATAGTACTCTTTTCTCGATTATCTTTACACCGATGTTTCATGAATTCATACGAGTTTGGTTCAACTGGCTTGAAATCTCTGGTTATTGGGGGGTCGCGGGTCTCATGGCGTTGGAAAGCTCCATTGTCCCAATCCCTTCGGAATTAGTGATTCCTCCCGCAGCATTTTGGGCCTCTCAAGGACGGCTGTCGTTTGAAGGAGTCGTTCTGGCTGGAACCTTGGGAAGCTACATCGGTTCTTCTATCAGCTATTGGCTTTGCCGATGGCTCGGGCATCCTTTGCTCGAACAATACGGAAGATACCTTGGGATTAGCCCCATCAAGGTTCAAGAAGCAGAAAGGTGGATCCATCGTTTTGGAATTACCGGAATTCTCATCGCACGATTTTTACCGGTTGTTCGACACCTTATCTCGATGCCAGCAGGGCTCTTTCGAATGCCGTTTGGAGCCTTTTCTGGGATGACGATCCTCGGTTCAGCTGCCTGGTGCACAATCTTAACCTGGGTTGGGCAAGAAATTCTAGGTGATCAACCTGAGCTCTTAAACTCCCCCGAAGTGATGATCGCAGTCATTCGAGACAAGCTTCACTGGATTTTGGTTTTCGCCCTGCTTCTCAGCGGATTATACGGCTTAACCCTTTGGTTTAAACACGACCGTCAAGTGGACTAATCGTTCTCCATAAACCAAAACGCTGTTTTATAGGGAAAGCTAGTCTCCGCGTTTGCCAGGATCACGATGCCTAACTTCTTGTCCGGGTTAAAGGCGATAAAGCTGCGAAACCCTTTCACCCAGCCTCCATGAAATACTAAGATTTCGTCATTCAGATCTTCCATGCGACGGAATCCATATCCATAAAAGGTCTTGGGTTTTCGAAACTTAAACGCTCGGAACACAGCATCGCTGTGAGCCGTTCGAACGTATGGCTCCCACAATTTACCCAGCTCTTTGTGCGTTAGCATAAATTTCAAGTATTCCGCCATATCTCGTCCCGTCGAGTTCACTCCTGCAGCAGACGGAACGTTATCGTGGTAAAAATGAGAAAAATTAGAGCTTGGGGTAAATCCTTTGCGATACGGCACGTGGGGCCAAGCCATGTTTTTAATATTGCGAAAATTACTCGAACCGATCGAAGTTCGATCCATCTTGAGTGGCTCAAAGAGATTTTTTTTCATGGCATATTCAAATGGAAATCTTGTCGCAGATTCAATCATTTCTTCAATTTGGCTAAACGCCACGTTATGATAGTCGTAATAGATTCCAGGCGCGCGATGAGTTGTACGCGAGAGTTGCTCAATCAAAGAAGAACGGCCCGTACCGGATTCGATTTTTTTATTCCAACCGCTGCGGCTGTAACCTGTGGTGTGACTTAAGATGTAGCGAGCATCGGATGACTCAATGCTCAGTTGCTCTTTCTGCTCCAGCAATGCTGCGAGTGTCGCACTCATCGGTTTAGAGATTGAGCCAATTTGGAAAATCGTATCTTCGTTCACCGCATTCGATTTACCCTTTTTAATCAGCCCATAGGAACGAACCAGGGAAATCTCCCCGTTTTCGACCACGGCGACAGAGGCCCCGACAAACTGGCCGCGACGCAGCTGGTTTTGGATGTGTGCATCCAGTTCAAAAATGCTCTTCGCAAAAGCCGAACACGCCAACAAAGAGAAAAACAAGAGCCGCATGAAGTCGAGCTTTAGCATAAAATCTAGATTCGCTTAAAGCGACAAATCCAAGAGCCTGCCCAAAGACAAAAGAGGGAAAACAAGCAAAGTGCCCCCAGGCAATATTCAAGGCTCAGGGTGCTTGTCACACTCCCCATCGGAGCAACGCCTCCCGCAAACGCGGCACGAAGGCCTGAAACCAGCCAGGCAATGGGATTGATCAAAACGGCCCACTGCATCCACTGCGTGCTTGGGGGAAACATCGCCCCGGATAGAATCCACATCGGAATCAGAATCACGCTCATCAAAGCGTGATAAGCAGCCGAAGACGTGCTAAGCCAAGCCAATACAAAGCCCAAGCCTGCCATTGAAAAGCCTCCTAAAAACAAAAAAATCGATACTAAGAGCCAATCTGCTTGCATCATCGGAACCTTCAAGAAAAGACCGACCGCCATGAAAAGCAGCGCTTGTATAAGAGCAATGCTGGTAACCCCTAAAATTTTTCCAAGAACCAACGCAAAGCGAGTCCCGGGAGCCACCAAAACAGCTTGCATAAAACCCGAACTGCGATCATCGATTAAAGTGATGGTTGAAAAAATCGAAGCAAAAAGAAGGACCATCGCAATAATGCCAATAAAAAAGAAACTGAGATAATCTAAATCAGCATTTTCAATCACGTGGAAGCTCGGCGAGAATCCAGAGCCAATCACAAGCCAAAAAAGAAGAGGTTGAATCACCACGCCCATCAATCGGGTCGGTTCCTTCTTCATACGCAACAATTCACGAGCCCAAAGAACCCCTATCATTCGAAGATCATTCACGATAGTTCCACCCCTGTCACTTTTAAAAAGGCTTCTCGCAGTCCGGGTGTAGAGCGACGAATCACCTCCGGTTCACTTTCAACCCGTCTTTTGAGTTCTTCCGGCGTTTCAGAAACAATAATCTTTCCATGATGAAGAATAAGAAGACGATCACAGCGCTCTGCTTCTTCCACCTTATGGGTATTCACCAAGGCAGTGACTTGGCTCTGTCTCAGATTCTCCCAAAAATCTTCAAAAGCCTTCAAGTCCAATCCACTGGTTGGCTCATCTAAGAGTGCGATCGAGGGCTCGTGCAAAAAAACACGAGCTAATTCAAGTTTTCGCTTCATTCCACCGGATAGTTCTTTGACCGGACGCAGAAGATCGACACCGGGAAGAAAATTGGGAACTTCGGTCTTTCCATACAAAGCAGCTGCCAAAATCAAATTTTCACGGCCAGTCAATTTAGGATCCAAACTGCATTCCTGAAAAACCGCGCCCAGCTTCCTTCGAACCCAGCGATCCAGTGGCTGACCATCAAACAAAATCTCCCCAGATTGAAGCCTTAAAATTCCGGTCAAAAGTCGAAACAAGGTGCTCTTCCCTGCACCATTGACTCCCAATAGTCCGACAATCTCCCCTCGCTTGACTTCGAACGAAACCGAGTCCAGGACGATATTTTTTCGATACGAGTAGGAGAGTTGATTTACAACAAGCTGCATAACACCACATCCACTGCCAAGAGCAAAAACAAGACCGTTTGATAGACCAGCGAAGCCCAAGTACTTCTGCGTTTCAGGGGTGCATAGATCAAAACATAGCTCAGCAACGCCATGAGCGTAATTCTAGGTTTTGTAAGTGCAACGAGGTTTAAGGTCATGGCAGGTAGGAGACAGGGGTAGCAACAAGGTTTCAATGCGTCAAGGTCAGCAACTCACGATACTGACTGCTCACACGTTTACCGTCAAACGCTATCGAATAAGCTTGAATCTTCGAACAGCCAGCGGTTCGCAAAGCGTAACAATACGCTTTCTCTTCGGGCAATTTATCGGCGGTCAGGCAATCTTGAATCAAGTCGTTGCTGGAGGTATTGATCCAATACGGCTTTAAGGCATAGTGGTGCTTCAGAAAGTTCAGAATAGACCACGGATTGTAGATCGTCTGTCTCTTTCCACCAAAATAGTAACCATTGTACCAAGACTTCAACTCTTGCAGGTGTTCTGCAGGGCACATGGCTCCCACTTCTTCCTCGGTAAATCCAAAATAGTCTAGTTAAAAATCTTCGCTAATATCATACACGCTGATGTTGTTCAGATCCGAGAACAAGCTTTCTTTGGAAATCCGGGTAATGCCAGTGATCACAGCTTTGTACAAAGCCGTGTTGGATTTGAGCACCGCTCCTAGGACTTGCTTCAACAAAGCCACGGCTTCTGGAAAAAATCCGTTCAAATAAGCATACTGCAAAGGCGTGTCGTATTCGTCAATCAGCACCCAAACTTTCTGGCCATGGTGCTTTTCCAAAAGCTCCGTCAAGCACATCAAAAAAGGGCCTATTTCAACACTGGGAAAGTCTCTCTGGGAATAGAGCTGCAGAGTTTGCTGGTCAAATAGACTCAATTGTTTCGAATGCTTTAAATACTCAAACTGACGATAGCAAGCGGAGATAGGGCTCTTCAAAGAAGCCTCGAGGTTCTCGATGCTCTCTGCTTTTAAGCCCTTAAATCCCAACATCATGACCGGGAACTTCCCCTCCAGCCCGCTAGAATCTGGGGGTATTGCTCGATTGCTAAGCCATCAAACAAAGGCTCATCACTACCCATAAAGTATTTGAGCATCGACAGATTCAGCGATTTGCCAAAACGTCGGGGTCTGGTTAGTAAAAGAACCGAGGAACCATCCCGAATAACATCGCGAATGAAGAGGCTTTTATCGCAATAAAAAAGCGGAGTTCCAGTATCGTCTACTGAAGTTCTCAGTTGTTTAAAATCATCGATGCCAATCGCATAACGCATAACGCATAACGCATAGGCTATGATTCTCTCACGCCTGGACTGATTAATCAATCGCTCTCCAGATACTCTTGACCAGGTTCGAAAACGGGTGAGACGAGTACCAGACCCTTCGAATCCAAAACGCCCTGAACCCCAGCGGTTCCCGCGAACTTAGAAAAATGGCAAGGCATGCAAGAGCAATCCCTTATTCTTGAGAAAAATACCTCATTTTGACCAACTCAAGCACGGGAGAATAAACCGCCCCTGGATCCTCAAAAAAAGGAGATTACGAGCCAGAACAGACTGTGGCACAACCTCAGCTACTGTTGCATCGATGCTGCGGTAGGATTTTCAAATACAGACCTTCAAAACTCTCGAGCATAAAAACTCAGAAACAGTCCGCAGCCCTTCCTAATAAAAAAAGTAATGCTTTTAGTTGATATTGATTTTGATTTTGATCCTTGAAGTTGGTGTTTTTACGCATCTCACGTAGATTGCAAGCCCAACATTACACCATTGTGTCATACAGCCATAGATTGGATTTGTGGGCGATATGCAAAAATAGTCTTGAGCGTCTGCCTGAGTAGAGGTCCATGAAGGCCCTTCCCATTCTTGCGAGAATGGATGTTGCACCGTGTACTGATACAATTCCCATGCATTTGGAAGGCGCCAGCCATCTCCTAAATTGGCGCAATATGCTTCTGCATTCAGGTAATTGTATGACAATGAATTACAATTCCCTTCCTCAAACAGCAGTTCACCTACATTTTGGCACGAAAGCGTACAGTCACTACAGCTGTAAGGACTTATATTTGTGCAAGGACAAGAATTTCCTGGATTTGAAATTTCTGGTTTAGAAGCATTGCAACACAATGCTTGGTTTTGCCAGAAAAAAACAGATAAAATCGATATAAAAATAAATTTTTCGATTGACATGTCGGCCGTTTTATCATTTTTAACTTATTTGTCAATGTATATTTAACGTCGTGTAGATGGAAAATATGCCTATGACTTGTAATTCTTAAGGGGACTATTGGTGCTGTTTTGAACGAGCCATTTCAAGTCTTAAATATTTGAATCCCGATAGTACTTGAGTCAAGTCCGTGATTGTTTAGTCCCAGATTGTGATGGCATCTATGATGTGCCACAAGCAACTTGGGAGAGAATATGGGACAAGTCCTTCATGGATGCGCCAGAACGACCAAGGCGGTGCGTCGAGAGATACAAAAACAGCCAAACGAGCCTAGCAGCGCTTGCAAACTGATACTGTCTGAACGTTAAGACGGTTGCCAAATGGGAGAGGCGAGATTTTGTAGAAGATGTTTCGATAGGCCCCCAAAAGGGTCTATCCACTGTTCTGCGCCCAGAACAGGAAGCTGCCATTGTAGCGTTTCGTAAACACACGCTATTGCCTTTGGATGACTGCCTTTATGCTCTGCAACGCAATCCCAGAACTGACTCGTTCGTCTCTTCATCGATGTTTGCAGCGTCATGGGATTAGTCGACTGCCCAGCACTGTCGAGCAGCCAAACAAGAAGGAGAAATTCAAAAATGATCCCATTGGCTATTTTCATATCGATATTACGGAGGTGCATACAGAAGAAGGTAAACTTTATAGGTTCGTAGCGATTGATAGAACCTCGAAGTTCGCCTACGCTGAACTCTTATGAAAAGTATGGAAAAATAGAAGCTGCCGAGTTTCTTAAACGCCTTGTCCAGGTTGTTCCCTATAAAATCCACACCCTTTTAACAGACAATGGTGCACCAAGTTCAACAAAACTTCTATTTTTTCCGGACTCAATAATCTCGCAGATTTGACTCTCAGCGACCGAGCAGCCACTTTATTGGGCCTCACTTTCGAAGAGCTGCAGCACTTTTTCTCCGATCACATCCAGCAAGCTATCCATCAAAACACTCTTTCAAAAGCCGATTTTATGCAATCCATGCAAGATTGGTACAACGGATACCGTTTCTCGCCTCACCTTCCTACTCGGGTTTATAATCCTTGCTCCGTCATTCGATGTTTACTCTCTGGCCGTTTTGAAAATCATTGGTCACAAAGAGGAAGACTTCGGCACTTTTGACCTCGATCGAATTCAATTGCCCACCTTGCTCTTTCAGACTGGCTATTTAACGATTCAAGACTACGACCCAAGAACCAAGAACTTTCATTTGGCTTACCCGAACAAAGAAGTTTTTGAAACCATGATCAAAATATTGGCTCCCATCCTTACAGGGAGTCTAGCCTTTGATCCGAAAGCCAAAAACATCGTCGACCACGTTTGGAGACATCTGTAGACACGCTTCTGCCAAGCCTCTGCTCACTCGATTCAAACTCCTCAACATTTTCTAAGAAGGCTTAGGCATGCATTTGACCAAATTCAGAGCATTTGCTAGAAATACAAGCGATGAGTTTGTTTGCTAATGGCTTGAAAAATTTCAAGTCTGATCGAGGTCCTCTATGAATAAAATAAGTTGTCTTTCAGTCTTGGTTTTCTTAACTTCTGCCTTCGGTCATGCAGATGTTGCACTGCCTCGTCCAGCTTTTTTTCGCGATGGTTTGATTGGTTCGTCTGAAATCATCCGCTGGGGTTCGTCGGCCCTCATCTCAAAGATTGCCTTACTCGTTCAAAGCGGATTTGAGAACTCGGAGAAAATTAGAGAAGAAGCTGCTGTACGATCTAAGTTCTTAAAGCAGATCTTGAAGCATAAAAAATCATACGAAGACCTCGAAAAAGAGCGCATTCAAAAAATTAAAGAGCTTAGAAAAAAAATATGGCAGACCCGTTCTCATCTTCAACTTGATGAAGAAGAATCTTTAGGTGACATGCTGACCGAGCTATCAGAACTCTTGGATAATCCTGCACCATCAGATTCTAACGAGGACGAGTCTCCTGAATTCGATCTCAATCCAAAATCTGTCAAAGGCTTATCTCCTTCTAATCATTTTATCATCCCAGGAATACGGATGGCGGCACCTAAAAAAAGCGGCGGCTCGGGTGGTGGTAAAAAGTCAGAAGTTAGAAAGGATAGCAGCGCTCAAGCTCAGACTGAGACTGAGACTCAAACTGGAGTCACAGTCGTTTCGGCAGCTCAGCCATCCACACTAGCCCCTGCTTCGGGTTTTATACAGGTTTCTGGTCCCGCTCCCGTTCCCATGGAGCTTCAGACTGTTCTTAACCATATAATAAACGAAAATATCGCTTTAAAAAATGAAAATGCAGCTTTAAAAAATGAAAATACAGCTTTAAAAAAGGAAACTCAGGATCTTAGATTAGGACTACAACGCGAAACAGATCGCAGTGCCATTCATGAGCGTGATTTGCAGCTTGTGCGCAACGAGTATCGAACTTTACTAGAAAGCTACGGGGTTCTTCAGGCCGAAGTAGCTCGATTAAGAACTGAAAACGAAGCATTAAGAATCGAAAACGAAGCATTGCGTCAAGATAATAAGCAGCTAAAAGAGCGGCTCACCACCGCTGAAAGCCAGCTTCAAACTCTGCAATCTGAACTTCAAATTTTGAAGCAAAGATCCGACCAGCAACAATACATGCTAGAAGTTGGGCAAGCACTGGGCTACATAAACGATGAGATTCGCAGAGTTTTTGACGATCCTGCAAGCCCAGGATTTCCAGGCATTCAAAGAATGGCTAGAAGAGATGAATTCCGAGGCGAGGAGTCCCGTATCTGGGCTGAGTTTCTTCGAGCACATCCTGGTGCAGATGATATGAGCTTTGCACGAGTTTTTGCGGAAATCATGGGCGACCGAGTTGGCGTAGCGCATCCTGGACGACGCGTAGATACCATGAGAGAAGAAGAATTATATCACCGTATTTTAACGATCAAACCGAATTTGGAAGAATCTTTTGTAAGAAAGTTTGTTGACTTTATCTTTACATTCCCTGTGCCTGATCAACGGCGTTAACCCCAGGACAAGGGAACCAGGCCTTTGCATCGCTGAAATAAACACGCTCGCTTGCCTACGAGAAGTCTCGTTTTTATTCGGCACCTGGTTATTTCGCGCTTGAGCCGATTCATCCACTGCTCTCAAGATACTCTCTTGATCGAATCGATTCCAAATGGCAGACGTGACGGACTTTATGCTCTTTCTAGAAGGCAACATCGGTGCCGGAAAATCAAGTTTTTTAAAGCTTCTTGGCGAAGATTTGGACTGCCGCATTGTTTTCGAGCCACATCAACGTTGGCAGTCCCTCCAAGGGGACCAAAATCTACTGGAACTCTTTTACAAAAGCCCAGAACGTTGGGCTTATACTTTTGAAACCTATACCTTGCTAACTCGCCTCATCGATCAGGAGCCGTTTCGGTCTCTAGAAGATCACCGAATGGTGATCAACGAACGTTCGCCTTATTCCGGATGGTATTGTTTTGCTCAAAATACGCACGCCCAAGGGTGCATGAATTCTTTAGAATGGGGCCTCTATCAGTCTCTTTGCAAGCACCTTCTTCACCAGTATGCCATCGCTCCAACTGGATTTATCTATCTCAAAACCGATCCAGAAATATGCCTCCAAAGACTCCAAAAACGGGACCGTCACGAAGAAAGCAACATGCCTCTTAGCTATCTCGAGCAAATCCACGATCAGCATGAATCCTGGCTTTCTCAAGAGTCTACGATCCCGGTTTTAACCTTGGATGGAAACCTGCCCTACCTAGACGATCTCGCAGCCCGCGATCACCTGGTGCAACTGGTGAGTCGTTTTTTTGGCGTTGGAAAAAAATCATGAACAATAAGAAGCAGTACTTTGTCGAAGGCAATATTGGAGTTGGAAAATCAACGTTTCTTCGACTGGTTGAAAAAATGCTGAATTGCCAAATGGTTTTTGAACCACACGATCAATGGCAAGACATCAACGGCGCCGGCAATCTATTAGAGGCTTTCTACCAAGACACACCTCGTTGGGCTTACACATTTCAATCCTACGCTTTTATTACTCGAATCTTGGAACAAAATCGAAAGGCTACCCTTAGCAACCACGAAGCCCAGATTATCGAGCGTTCTGTATTTTCCGATCGGCATTGTTTTGCTCAATTGGCCTTTGAAGCAGGCAACATGAGCATTTTGGAGTGGCAAATTTATCAGCATTGGTTCGATTGGCTCGTCGGCGGCCATCATGCCTCTCCTGCAGGCTTTATTTATCTACGAACCGACCCAGAAATCTGCTTTCATCGCTTAAAAAAGCGAGCTCGTGCAGAAGAAATAGGCGTCTCTCTGGATTATTTAAAAGCCCTGCATCAAAAACACGAAGATTGGTTGCTCAATCAGGAAAAAGCTCCTGTTTTGGTTTTAGATTGCAACCTTGAGTTTGAAAACGATGCCAAACGCCAAGAAGAGCTTATGTCTTCGATTGTCGAGCGCTTCGCACCTGTTATCCAAAGAAAGTAACCTCAGTACGAACCATCTTAAAGATGCACAAGATGCTTTTAGGCGTCTTTCTTTACCCAATAAGAGTGCAACAAAATTCCAATCGCTCCGACTACAATGCAGGAATCTGCAATGTTAAACGTCGGCCAATGCGCATGGGGATAACCCAAAAATCCAGCATGCACATCCAAAAAATCGATCACATAGCCCATGCGAAAACGATCCAAAAAATTTCCAATCGCTCCTCCAATCACCATGGAAAAAGAAGATAAGATCAGCCAATCTGCTTCTTTGAGTCGAAAATACCAAATCAAAAATAAGAACGTGGCTAGGATGCTGACCGTCAAAAGGAAAGGCTTGCGAAACCAATCGGGGATCGAGCTAGTAATGCTAAAAGCCGCTGCGGGGTTTTCTTTGTAGATTAAATTGAAGAAGTTTGAAACAATCACCCTTTCATGCTGACCGTAGAATTGACCCGGTTGATATTCGTAGGCAAGCGTATCTTGAGCCCAAATCTTGCTCACCTGGTCTGCAGCCACCGAGACCAAAACAATACTTAAAAGTAAAAAAATACGTGCTTTCAGTGAAATCCCCATGCGTTCGACCTAGCACAAAATCTTCTCTAGGAAACCAAAAATGTTCGCTCGACCCCTCAGATGGATTAAAAAATAACAAAGCTCTCTTAATGTGGTACAGCAAAACCCATGAATTCTTTATTTCAGGGCACTTACGACTCCTTTTATCTTTCGCCCGAGTTAACACTTGGCCTTCAAGAGTTAGGGTACACAGCTCCTACTTCTGTTCAAAACGAAGTCTTTAAGCCCATTCAAGAAGGCCAGGATTTGGTGGTCCAGAGCCACACTGGTTCCGGTAAGACAACCGCCTTCTGCCTTCCTCTTCTAACGCGTATCCACCCTGAAAAATATCCACAGGTGCTCGTTTTAAGTCCTACTCGAGAACTTGCCAAGCAAGTTTCCGTTGAAGCCACTCGGCTGAGCCATCACACTCCGATCCAAGTAACCGCTATTTATGGCGGTGTTTCTTTCGAAGCCCAGTTGGCTGCACTGAAAGCAGGAGCCCAATTTATTGTTGGAACCCCGGGACGAATCAAAGATCTGTTTGAAAAAAAACGCTTAGATCTTTCTCGAATTCATACAGTCGTTCTGGATGAAGCAGATGAAATGCTTTCCATGGGTTTTTGGGACGATGTCACTTACTTGCTCAATCAAACCCCTCAAGCACGGCAAACGTTGCTTTTTTCAGCCACCCTGCCTTGGGTGATCGAACAAGCTCTCTCAAAAATCACACGCAACCCAAACACCATCCAATTGACTTCAGACCAAGCCACGGCTCAGTCGATTCGACACGTGGTTCATGTTGAAGATGATCGACAAATTAAATCGCGCAGCCTGCTCTATGCCATTGAGCTTCACAAACCCAAACGAGCCATCGTTTTTTGCAATACCAAAGAAGAAACCGAGATCTTAGAAAATTATCTGAAACGATTCTCAATTCATGCCCAGGCCCTTAACGGAGATATGAGTCAGTCTGCTCGAGAACGCGTACTGGATGAGTTAAAGCACACCGAATCGTCCATCTTAATTGCAACAGACGTGGCCGCACGAGGAATTGATGTGCCCGGTCTCACGCATGTCTTTAACTACGAACTACCCGATAATCCGGAGAGTTATGTTCACCGAACTGGGCGAACCGGCCGAATCGGGCACATCGGAACGGCGATTTCGCTTATACGAGACAAAGATGAGCTCATGCTAAGCCAGCTCCAGAAAACATATGAGCTAAGCTTCGAAAGAGTTCCATTTCCCGCTGAATCTGAAATTCTCTGGATGCAAAGTCAGCGATTGGCGCAGCTTTTAATTGAGCAAGCAGAACAAGTCGAAATTAGTCAATATCGACCCGTCGCAGAAAGCCTTCTCGGTCGACCCGACCTCGCGGAAGTGCTCGCTTTTCTCTTGCGTTCACATTTTTCAAAAATAACTCAACCAAGCAAACCAACTCAATCGGCCCCTAGGCCCAAAGCACCGTCTGTACAAAAGCTTCCGGAACATCGCGACCTTTACGTCACCCTGGGCCGACAAGACGGATTTACCAACCTCGCGGGCCTAGCCAATCATGTCAGCGATTTGTCTAAAGTTGATTTAGGACACTTTACAGGTCAAGGAAACCTTCGGGATACAAGCTCTCATCTCGAAGTCGACTACAATGTAGCCAACCAGATCAAAGAAGCGCTTCATGGACTCGCACGCGCATCGGGTGTCACAGAAACAATTACGTGTGATTTTGGTTCAGGAAAACCTCAAAAACCGAGAACATTTCACAAGGACAGAAGATTCTCAAGCAAATCGGACAAACCAAACCCGGTTTGAGCAGAGACGAGAATTCCCTCTTGCTGTTTCATCCAGGCTTTTTGAGTGAAGTCGGCTTCAAATCGGTCGGCTTTATTCACCACCAAAAGCTTGGGTTTATCGGATAGGCCCAGCGTATCGATCAAATCGTTGACCACTCGAACGTGTTGTGGGGCTTCAGGATCCGAGCCATCCACCACGTGGAGCAACAAATCGGCTTCCTGCAGTTCTTCAAGCGTTGCACGAAAGGCGTTAATCAGTCCCTGAGGAAGATCTCGAATGAAACCAACCGTATCAATCAAAATAATTTCGCGACCATTCGGTAGCCACCGTTTTCGGGAAGTGGTGTCGAGCGTCACAAACAAAGCGTTTTCTGCATCAATATCGGATTGGGTCAAACGATTCATCAAAGTCGATTTTCCCGCGTTGGTATAACCCACCAAAGATACAACTGGAAAATGCTTATTCTGACGACCTTGGCGAGTCCGTTCTCGTTGTTCACAGAGCTTATCAATCTCTCGTTCGAGTTTTGCCACTCGATCTTTCACGCGCCGCCGATCGAGTTCCAGTTTGGTCTCACCAGGGCCCACTCCACCAATTCCTCCAGTTAAGCGAGATAAGCCACTGTGCTTCTTGGCAAGTCTTGGAAGCGAATATTGAAGCTGCGCAAGCTCAACCTGAAGCTTTCCGGATCGAGATTTGGCGCGTTGCGCAAAGATATCCAAAATCAACATCGTACGATCGAGGATCTTTAAGTCCGTCGCTTCGGTAATCGCATTGAGTTGCGAGGGTGTCAGATCGCGATCAAAAATCAACATTTCCGCACCCAAATGCAAAGCATTCAGACACAGCTCTTCCAACTTTCCGCTGCCAACAATCGTGCGTGGATCTAGGACCCTGCGCTGTTGAATGACTGTATCCAGAATCTGAACTTGAGCGGTTTTAGCCAATTCTTGAAGCTCATTCATCGAAGCTTGCCATTGCTCTCTAGGGGTTGCGTAAACTCCAACGAGCACGGCTTTTTCACGGGCACCATAGGCAACTTTTGGGCTGCTCTTCAGCAAAGATGCCTCAAGCTCAGCAATCAATTCGGAAAAATGAAAATCGATGGCCTTGAAGCTTGAATAGGATTCAATCTGACAATGAATGCTGGGTGAAAGCGTTCCCAGGACACAGCGACCGGCAGTCCCATCTGGCAATCCTTCAATTTGAAGCACTAAATCCAGTTGGAGCTTCTCAAGATCCATCCTAAAATCTCGATCCAACGGGTAAGTCGCTTGTGTCGAACGTCTTGGCTTGACAACCACCAAGCGAACCCCTCTCAAACGAGAAGACGAGGCCCTAGAGCGACCGATGTCCGGCAGGTATAATCTTGAACCGTCCCCCAGAATGACCGAAGTCACGCTGCCTTTACGATCAATCAGCACGCCCAACAATCGATTGAGTTCAGCGGCCTGACGACATAAGGTTCTCACCAAATCAGCACTAGCCACCTCTCCATCGCCAACGAAGCAGGCATACACAGCTTCGAGGGCGTGGATTTGAGAGGCTTTAAGCCCTGATGTCTTACCGAAAATCGAGTTCAGACTGGCGTCCCAACCTGAAGCATTTCTTCACCTTCGCTATCCAGTTTGAGGAAACTGCGCATTTGCTGCAAAAGCTTTTGACGATCGACGGATTCCGACAAATCAAGCCGGTATTCGTTGATGATTTTTGTCTGCATCTGCCGCCAAGCTTCCCAATCTTCCTGGGAAACCTTCGCAACAATTTCTTTTCCTAACGGACCTGCAAAAGGAGCTACATCCATGGGTGTATTCATAGACCGCCTACTCTATCGAATGAATTGAACAAATCAATCACGGCTTCGCAATTTGGAAATTAAACGCAGCATCTCTAAGTAAAGCCAAACCAAGGTCACCATCAAGGCAAAAGCTCCAAACCACTCCATGTACTTTGGCGCTCCCTGACGAGCTCCACGCGCGATCAGGTCAAAATCTAAGACCAAGTTCAAAGCAGCCACGCAAACCACGACTACGCTAAAACCGATTCCCACCAAGCCGTTCCCAAAAATACCGGGGATCTGGATGCCAAAAAAACCCAAGATCATCGAAGCGATGTAGAGAAACGCAATCCCTCCAGTGGCAGCCATCATCCCGATTCGAAAACGCTCATTGACCGCAATCATTCCTGTTCGATAGATCAACAGCATGACCCCAAGAACGCCAAAAGTTCCCAGCATGGCTTGTAAGGCAATTCCTGGATACTGTACGTTGAACATGGCAGAAATTGCTCCAAGCAACAAACCTTCGCACAGAGCGTACGCTGGAGCGGCCAAAGGAGCCCAATGCGGCCGGAAACTGATTGCCAAGGCCAAAATAAACCCGCCAATCATCCCTCCCCACATGGGGATTCCCAAAGCATTCGCATTCTGAGCATGAACCAAACTCCACGGATACGCGGCGGCAGCCCCTGCTAAAGCTAAAAGAAATCCGGTTTTATTGACGGTCCCTTCCAAAGACATGCGATCATGGCTGAGATCATCCGATCCACTTTTTTGAAGTCCGCGAGCCAATACGGGATTGTTCGATTCCATTTGTTAAATCCTCCAGTCCCTATTGTATAGACACCTTAAAGCAAATGACAAGACTCGGGCATTGCAGGCTCAGGCAACATAGGCCATGGCTCTCGTCATGCGAAGCTGTCGCCACTGCCGTTTAGCTTACATACCTAAAAATCCAGAGGATCTATTTTGCTGCACCGGTTGCTGTTTTGCTTACCGCTTTTTAAACGAAGCAGGGCTCAGTCGCTTTTATGAATTAATGGATGGAACAGGATTCGCAGTTGGAAATAGCCCTCTTTTGTCTTTAGAACTGTTTGATTGGATCATCCCACGCACTCAGCCCATTGGATCCTTTGATACCCTCGAAGTTGACATCCAAGGCCTTCATTGCACAGCTTGCATCTGGCTCATCGAACAGCTTTTTCAAAAAGAGCCTGGCTGTGTTCAGGTTCGAATCAATTCCTCCATCGGCCGGATGCACTTGATTTATCAGAAGGGATTCGACCTCCGCCCCTTCTTGCTAAAACTCGCCCAAATTGGCTACCAAACTGCTCCGGCAAGCCAAGCCACCACGACGTCCAGCCCCTTTCTCTTCCGCTTTGCTATTTGCGCCGCTCTTTCCATGAACTCCATGGTCTTATCCGCTTCGTTCTATTTCGGTTTGGCAACCGACAACAACCCTACGATCTATTCGGTTTTCTCTTGGACCAATTTGATTCTATCGCTTATCTGCTTGTGGGTCGGTGGGTCTGTTTTCTTCAAAAGTGCTTATCAAGCTTTGAAGCATGGCTTGATTCACTTGGATCTTCCGATTGCGCTCGGACTCTTTCTTGGGTTTTTAGGAAGCCTGATTTCGTTTTTTTCTGAATACCAGCAAGCCGTGTATTTTGACACGCTGAATATCTTTGTGACCTTCATGCTGCTTGGGCGAATTTTACAAAACCGAATGATTGAGCATAATCGAAGCCTTCTCTTGCGCGATAACTCCATCCAAAACCTATGCGTTCGAAAAATCACCGCAAGCGGCGTATCGCTCGTTCCAGCACAATCGCTCAATGCTTTCGATCGGATTCTCGTTGTCCCCGGCGAAGTACTCCCCTGCCAAGGCAAGCTCTTATCTTCCAGCGGCCATTTTTCTTTGGAGTGGATTCAAGGAGAGTCCACTCCTCATCTCTACCAACTCGGCGATTTACTGCCTGCAGGCGCCTTTCACATTGGCTCAAAAGCTCTGACTTTCGAACTCAAGGAAGGCTTTCAGCAATCCCAGCTCGTCCCACTATTGGCCAATTCCAACCCGATTCATTCTAAAAATCAAGTACACTCTCCGTTATTTCCTCGCCTCAGCCGCTTTTATACCCTTGGGGTGATTTTGATCGCTTTGGCCGGATTCTTATGGTGGATTCCCAGCGGATTTCAACAAGCTTTAAACATCACCGTCGCTCTACTGGTTGTGACATGCCCCTGTGCCATCGGACTAGCGACTCCACTGGCTCTGGATTCAGCCATCGTGCACCTACGACGTTACGGTCTATACATTCGTAATTCAGACTTCTTCATGCGAATCCGAAAGGTTCGTCACTGCTTCTTTGACAAGACCGGAACTCTGACGCTTGGCCACCTTTCGGTGGAAAACCCAGAAGCGATTTCTGAACTTAGTCCTGTGGAACGCAACGCACTCTTTCAGATGGTGGTCCGTTCCAATCACCCTAAGTCAAAAGCTTTACTAGGCTATCTGTCCGAATCCATCGACCCTCAGGCTCAGGTTGAAGAAATCACCGGTGTCGGCATGCGCTACGGCGAATGGACATTGGACGATAGCTTCAAAAAAAGCGATCGGATTCTGGCTACTTTCCGCTTTGCTGAAACTCTCAAAGAAGATGTTCTGTCAGAGCTTGCAGAGCTACGAAAGCGAAAAATTCAAATCTACTTGCTCTCTGGCGATCGAACTCACAAAGTCTCACAACTGGCTGAAAAGCTCGCCATTCCCGAATCGCATATTTGGGGAAACCTAAGCCCTGGTGAAAAAGCCGAAAAAATCCTGGCAATCGACCATCAAGATACCCTGATGATTGGAGACGGAATCAACGATTCACCTGCATTTGATACCGCTTATTGCGCAGGAACACCGGCCATCTTACACCCCTCTATCCCTGGGAAAGCGGACTATTTTTACCTTGGAACAGGCCTCGGGCCACTCGGTTCCGTGCTTCGATTGGCTGATCATCTTCACCACGTGATTCATCGAAATCTTCTTTACGCCCTTGGATACAATGTGCTAGCGATCACTCTAGCATTTTCTGGAGTCCTATCGCCTGTTTTTGCCGCCATTTTTATGCCACTCAGCTCCATTTCAATCATCGCAATCACACTCTTTTCTTTTCGGCAAAGCAAGGGATGATTGTCTTGCTGCTCACCTTTTTTGTTGGAATCGTATTGACTTTTGTTGGCATCCTTCTTTTCACCTACAGTTTCCAACAAGGCGATTACGACACCCTCGATTCACTTTCGCTGCTGCCCCTCCAGGAGGAAGAACATGAAGCAGGTCAAGATCACCTATAACGACTCGGTCGTACGTCAATTTATTTGGGCATCCCTGTTCTTTGGTCTTGTGGGCATGCTGGTCGGTGTTTTAATCGCTGCACAGCTTGCTGATCCGAGAGCAAGCTTTGGATTATCCTGGCTTTCTTTCGGAAGAATACGCCCACTTCATACCAACGCAGTGATTTTTGCTTTTGTAGGCAATATGCTATTCGCTGGCATTTATTATTCTACCCAACGTCTGCTCAAGGCTCGACTTGCCAGCGACTTTCTTTCCAGTCTTCATTTTTGGGGGTGGCAGGCGATCATTGTTGCCGCAGCCCTTACATTGCCTCTTGGAATCACGCAGTCTAAAGAATACGCTGAGCTTGAATGGCCCATTGATTTGGCTGTGGTTGCTATCTGGGTTGTTTTTGGAATCAACTTTTTCTGGACTTTGGCCAAGCGCCGCGAGAAGCATCTATACGTTGCGATTTGGTTTTACATCAGCACCATTATCACCATCGCAGTGCTTTATGTTGTCAACAATTTGGCCATACCCGTCTCATGGACTAAGAGCTACTCCGTATTTGCAGGCGTTCAAGATGCCTTGGTCCAGTGGTGGTATGGGCACAACGCGGTTGCCTTTTTTTTGACCACCCCGATTTTGGGTATCATGTACTATTTTATTCCCAAAGCGGCCGAAAGACCGGTCTACTCTTATCGCCTTTCGATGATTCATTTTTGGTCGCTCATCTTTCTCTATATTTGGGCCGGACCTCATCACCTTCTCAATAGCGCTCTTCCAGACTGGACTCAGTCTATGGGAATGCTCTTCTCAGTCATGCTTTGGGCACCCTCTTGGGGCGGAATGATCAATGGTCTTTTGACCCTTCGCGGAGCTTGGAATAAACTTCGAACCGATCCTGTGTTAAAATTCTTTATTGCGGCAGTCACTTTCTACGGAATGTCCACATTGGAAGGGCCTCTTCTTTCTATCAAAAGTATTTCTGCTCTTGCGCACTACACCGACTGGGTTGTGGGACATGTGCACAGCGGGGCACTCGGTTGGAATGGGTTCATGGCGGCGGGGATGTTTTATTGGCTCGTGCCAAGATTGTATTCGCGAGAGCTTTACAGCAAAGCGGCTGCGGATTTTCATTTTTGGATCGCTACGTTTGGCATTGTTTTGTACGTCATGGCGATGTGGGTAGGAGGCATCACCCAAAGCTTGATGTGGCGTGCCATGACACCTGAAGGCTCTTTGCTCTACCCCAATTTTGTTGAGACCCTGGTTGCGATTCGCCCCATGTATTGGATGCGCCTTGTGGGCGGCAGCCTTTATCTGTTCGGTTTCGTACTCATGATTTGGAATCTGCTGATGACCATGTCCTTGGGCAAAGCCACGGATACCACCGTCACCGTCCTTGAAACCTTCCCCGAAGCAGCTCCGCGCTCCAACCTGATTTTTTCACCTAACGATCACCGATTTTTAGAAGGCAGGCCTTTGCTGTTCACTGGCTTAGTCACCCTAGCCATTCTTGCGGGCGGAATCGCAGAGCTTATCCCCACTATTTTATCCGAAACTCAAGCGGTTGATGGAAAATGGCCCATCCGGCCTTACACAGCGCTGGAGCTACACGGACGCGATATCTACGTTCGAGAAGGGTGTTACAATTGCCACAGTCAAATGATCCGCCCCTTCCAGGATGAAGAAATGCGCTACGGTGCTCATGCAAAATTAACGGACTTCATCTTTGACCACCCCTTTCAATGGGGAAGCAAACGGACAGGCCCAGATTTGCAGAGAGTCGGGAAAAAATATCCGAACATCTGGCATTTTTACCATATGCAGGATCCACGAGCTATTTCACCTGGCTCGAACATGCCAAGCTATGACTGGCTTTCGGAACAAAAAGTCGATTTTTCTCTTAGCCCCATCCAAATGAACGCCATGAAACACGTTGGGGTTCCTTACTCGGAAGCGGAAGTTTTGAATGCTGAAATCTCGGCTCAAAGCGATGCCAAAGCTTTGGCCAATGCGCTTCAAGAAGAAGGGGCTTCTTTAGACTATGATGCTGAAATGATTGCTTTGATTGCCTATCTGCAATCACTCGGAACTCGCTAAATGTACCGAGAATTTTATGCGGATAGCTCCTTCTTATCTTATGCACTTGTCGCGTTTCTATTTTTCTTCGTTTTATTTATCGTCATCTTCATTCAAGTTCTGAGATCAAAAAGCGAACCGAGCCGATTCGATGCAATCGCTCACTTACCTTTGGAGGAGGATCCGAATGGCTGATGAAACCGAACGCGATCAAGAACGGGATCACGATTACGATGGCATCCGAGAATACAACAACCCACTTCCACGTTGGTGGTTGCTGAGCTTCTTCTCCACCGTCGTATTTACCTTCGCGTATTGGGGATATTACCATGTTCTAAACCTGGGTATGTTCCCAGATCAAGCACTGGTGCATCAAAACCAAATGACCGCAGAGCTCAAAGCCGCTGCAGCAGGGCATGTTGACAATGCGCAGCTGATTTCGATGAGCCAAGATCCAGATATCGTTGCTGCTGGAAAAATCGTTTTTTTTCAAGCCTGCGTGGCTTGCCATGGTGATCGAGGCCAAGGAGGCATTGGGCCTAACCTGACCGACCGTTATTGGATGCACGGTTCTAGCCCCATGGAAATTCGACACATCATTTCCCATGGAGTCGTTGAAAAAGGCATGACAGCTTGGAAGTCGGTGCTTAGCGAGCAAAAAATCAACGAGTTAGTCGCGTTTATTTTGACCCTCAAGAACACTGCGATACCCGGTAAAGCACCTCAAGGGGTCTTAGACCATGAAAAGCCCTGACAAAAAGCCGAACCTGGATCGTCTTTTTATTTTGGATCATCGAGGAAGCCGAAAGTACGTCTATCCCGCAGATGTCTCAGGGTTTTATCAGCGCATCAAATCGGTTTTATTGAGCCTTCTGATGCTGGTCTATTTTGGTCTGCCTTGGGTAAAAATCGCAGGACGGCCTGCGATTTTAATCGATATCAAGGCACGCCATTTCTACCTCTTGGGCCAAGTGTTCAATGCGCAAGATTTCTTTCTCGCATTTTTCCTAGCTTCTGGAGCCGCTTTTTTTCTGATTGTTCTCACGGCTTTTGTGGGTCGAATTTGGTGTGGCTGGCTGTGTCCTCAGACGGTCTTTGTTGAAGGAGTATTTCGGCGAATCGAGCGGTGGATTGAAGGCCCTGCTCATCAGCGTCAACGTCTCGCTCAGGCTCCTTGGACTGCTTCGAAGATTGTTCAAAAATTCTCAAAACATATTATTTATATTTTCATATCAATTTTTACAAACTATACATTTTTAAAATATTTTAACGAAAATAAAAATATTATATTATATTTTTTAAGCATTTTTATTTATTTTAATTTCTATTGGTTTCGAGAGCAGTTTTGCGTTATTCTGTGCCCTTACGGGCGCATGCAATCGGCCTTGCAAGATCGAGACACCATCCATATCAACTACGATTCCAAACGCGGCGAGACTCGAGGCAAAGCTCGAGATACGACGGCAGGAGACTGCGTCGATTGCGGCCGCTGCATCGCGGTCTGCCCAACCGGCATCGATATTCGCAATGGCCTTCAAATGGAGTGCCTTGAGTGCGCGAATTGCATCGATGCCTGCAATGCGATCATGAACAAATTGGGTCGACCTCTTGGCTTGATTCGATACGATTCGCTGCGTGGACTTGAAACCGGAAAAAGGCGTTTTTTACGACCACGCATGGTCGGCTATGCTTTGGCAGGGATCGCCGGGCTAGCAATCGCAACGACTCTTTGGCTGAAACGCCCCCCTTTCAATGCAAATCTTCTCAGAGTTCAAGGCATTCCCTTTACCCTCGAGCAAGGAATCATTCGAAATCAATTTATGATCCACTTAACCAATAAGAACAACCATTCAGCCGTTTTTCAGTTGCAGAATGTCTCTGAAAACCGGGTCCAGGTTATTCTACCGCTGCAGACCCTCTCGTTGCAACCGCTCCAAAGCTTTCAGACGCCCGTCATTGTCGAACTCCCGATAAAAGCCTATGTTCGAGGCATGAAAACCCATATTCGTGTTTCGGATTCTGTTTCGGGCCAGTCGCAAGTTCTTCAAGGGACTTTAATAGGACCTCTCTGATGTCGCCTAGCATTTACGCAGCGTATGGACAGCTCTTCAGTGTCGGGTTTATCTTCATCGGATTTCATTGCATTGGCATGTGCGGGCCGATCTTGTGTGGTTTACAGATAGGGCGTCAGCGATTTGGGCTTCTCTTTTATCAACTGGGGAGAACTACGCTCTATATGATTTTTGGAGCCATCACGGGAGCTCTTGGAGCTGTCTTTGAAAAAACTTTTAGCGCAGCAGGGACTGTCATCAGCATTGCTTTTGGTTGTTTGCTGATTGTGCAAGCAGGAAAAACCTATCGCTTCAAAAACACTCACCGCCTTGCTTCTAAATT
Organism: Myxococcaceae bacterium; assembly: GCA_016000045.1. Taxonomy (NCBI): domain Bacteria; kingdom Pseudomonadati; phylum Myxococcota; class Myxococcia; order Myxococcales; family Myxococcaceae; species Myxococcaceae bacterium. The sequence goes on from JAECQY010000002.1 coordinate 125,755, forward strand.
AGCGATTTTACAACCCGATGAATTCGGCCTGATACGACCTCTGTTCTTGGGGATGTGTTTGGCTTTTATGCCCTGCATGATTACCGTCTGGGCTCTCGGTATTGCAGCAACCACCTTATCTCCTCTACACGGTGCGCTCATCATGGCTTTATTGGTTCTCTTGACAACCCCTGCCCTGTGGATCTCCACCCGAATCCCGAATATCTTGCAACGTCTTCAAAAAATCGAGTTCTTGAAGCGACTTTCCCCAGCTCTTTTAGGCATTTCAGGAATTTGGATGATTTTAGTGGGTTTAGCCGGAGCAGGTATCTTGAATCACTGCCATGTTCATTTCCAACTCTTCGGGCAGCACTACATGATCATGTTTTTTTAAAAGGGCGAACCATCTATATCAGCAACCCGATGCCATCCACGACGGTAATAAACGATCGGACTTTGAGTGCTCAGTGTCTTGGCTTCTAAAACCTCTCCGACGAAAATAACATGGTCGCCAATATCGTGAAAAGAATGAACGTTGCAGTCCAACCAAGCCAATCCGTCGGATAGAACCCGATTTCCCGAATGGAGATTCTGAAACGCGTGCTTCTTAAACCGATCGGGCATCCGAATCGTTGAATCCGAAAAAGTCTGCCCTACCTTTCTTTGAGTCGAATCAAGCATGCTCGCGGCAAAAGACCTAGATTGCTGCAAAATCGAACACATCGTTGTACGTTTATCGATGCACACTGAGATCATTGAAGGATGCAAGCTCACGCTGGTCAACGAGCTCACGGTCATTCCGTAATCCTGGCCATCCAGATGGGTTGTAACAACCGCAACCCCTGAAGGCCAGTGAGACATGGCTTCCTTATAGCGTTCGACGAGCTCGGACACGAGCGATCTCCATTTGTTCCTCAAGAAACTCCCGAAGGCTTACCCCTTCATAAGCGAGCGCCTGAGGAACAAGCGACGCCTTGGTCAGGCCTGGAAGAGCATTGGTTTCTAGAAATACCACACCTTGCTGATCCACAATCATATCCGTCCGAGAATATCCTTCACAATTCAAGACCGTATGAGCAGCCACCGCTAAACGCTGGGCCATCTCAATCACATGAGCGCTCACCTGTGCAGGAGTCACCTCGACCGTTCCAAGGCCTAAATACTTCCCATCGTAGTCTGCAAAACCTCGCTGAACCCGAAGCTCTGTGGGCACTAAAGCTCGAGTACCGGATTTCGAATCAACAACCCCGACCGTCAATTCGGTTCCAGGAATATAAGCCTCCAGCAAGTAAGAGGTGCCTAGATTTTTGCTAATCTCTCGCAGAGCTTGGTCCCAATTAGAGGGCTCTAGCAATAAAAGCCCAAAGCTGGATCCTTCTTCATTGGGTTTTAAGATCAACCGATCAAAACTCTGAAACAATTTTCGAATCGATGCTTCCGCTTCGACATCATCATATCCTGATATTAAGTAAGATTCCGCGACTCGAGCTCCAGCAGCTTTTAATTTTTGTTTCGCTTGATCTTTGTTCATGCAAGCACGACAAGCCTCAGAGCCTGGCCCGGTGAAAGGGGTGTAACGTTTCTCGAACCAATATTGAACCGTTCCGTCTTCTCCAGAGCCCCCATGCAGGCCATTAATAAATAAACTCTTGAAGGCTAACTCAGAATGCAAGGCCATGGAAAGGCTTTCGAAAAGAGGAGCTTTCTGAGGAATGAGAGGCACTTTAAAAGCATCCGCATGGCTTAAAAGATGTTCTCTCGATACATCGTAGATTTGCCCATCCAGTGCCCAAAACCAACAACTCGCTTCCGGCAACGCTTGGCTCAAATTCTGCGCGGTCGCCACTGAAACCAAACTTTCTCGACTATGGCCTCCAAAAATAATCACAAGATTTTCACGCATCGATATCCCTCTTACAAGCCCTGACTCGAAACTACTCTCTTGATTGCGAATTTTTCTGGATCTGAGCCTCTGTCGGTTCAGAGAAAGCAAACAGCTTCTTCGATCGGGAAGGATGTCGAAGTTTTCGAAGCGCTTTGGCTTCAATCTGCCGAATGCGCTCACGTGTGACCTCAAAGTCTTGGCCAACTTCTTCCAGCGTGTGATCGGAACGCTCACCGATTCCAAAACGCATGCGCAAAACCTTTTCCTCTCGAGGCGTCAGCGTGGCCAATACTTTGCGTGTTTGTTCGCTGAGATTCATCAGCATGACCGCACTGGACGGGTTAATCGCCGACTTATCCTCAATAAAATCTCCCAACGAACTTCCGCTATCGTCTTCATCTCCAATCGGGGTCTCTAAGGAAATCGGTTCTTTAGCGATTTTGAGTACTTTACGAACTTTTTCAACCGGCATTTCCATTTTTTCAGCGATTTCTTCCGGAGTGGGCTCACGGCCCAAATCCTGCACCAAGTATCGGCTGGTTCGAACCAACTTATTGATCGTTTCAATCATATGAACCGGAATGCGAATCGTACGAGCCTGATCGGCTATCGCACGCGTAATCGCTTGCCGAATCCACCAAGTCGCGTACGTTGAGAATTTATAGCCACGCTTATATTCGAATTTGTCTACCGCTTTCATTAAACCAATGTTGCCTTCTTGGATGAGATCCAAAAATTGCAGACCGCGATTGGTATATTTTTTTGCAATCGAAACCACCAAACGAAGATTGGCTTCAACGAGTTGTTCTTTCGCACGATTCGCTTTTCGTTCGCCTTTTTGAACAAAGCGATAAGCTTCTCGCAAACTTTCGACGTCGACCTGAGCTTCTTCTTGGACGCGCTTAATGCGATGAACTCCCATCACAATCGTCCGGTACCAATCCTGCAAGTGCTCAATGCTGGTCATCCACTTTTTAGCCAAGACGGCCATCTTCTCTTGCTTGCTTTCGCAAGCTCGGATTTCTTCTAAGATAACATGCGCAGAACGATTAACGCGCCTTTCAATATTCGAGATTTCGAATTCGACTTTGTTGACGCGTCTAACCAAGATCTTGATCCGCTGAACAATCCGATCGATCTGACGCTTGTTAATCTTAAGCTCACGAAGCAAAGAAACGACTTTTTCGCTGTTTGTCGAAGTAATTTTTTTCCGAAGTTGGGTCAGTTCTGCCACAATTTTTAAAGCGCGTTCGGTAATTTTGGGTTCATCAAATTCAATGGTTTGCCCATCTTCCCCCGGCTCGTTCTCTTTGACGATCTCTTTGACGCGTATTTTGCCTTTTCGAAGCCGCTCTCCCAAATCCAGAATTTCGATGAGGCAAATGGGGGTATGCAAAACTGCCGACAAAACTTCGATTTCGCCTTCTTCAATTCGTTTCGAAATCTCAACTTCACCTTCGCGAGTCAGCAGATGGACCGAACCCATTTTTCTTAAATAAAGTCGAACTGGATCATTTCCCTTTGAGAAATCCCCTGATTCCACAGCTTCGCCATCGGTTTCAGCAGAAAACTCTTCAACTTCTTCTTTTGGGCCAACTTCCGCCGTTTTGCCGCCATCATCGGTCAGCTCAACTTCCGCCTCAAGCAAGAGCGCGACTAAGTTTTCCAAATCTTCCATTTTGGCCAGATCGGACCCCAGAGCATCATTAACCTCATCAATGCTCAAAGTGCCTTTGTCGCGCCCACGACTGACAAGCTTGACAACATCTTTTCTCTCGTGAAACACTCGAGCCACTATCTTGACAGGGTTGGGTAAACGAGGCTTCGAAAAAGAGCCTAGTTCATCAAAATCGTCCGCATCGAAGTCTGATTCTGCAGTTAAATCGAGCTCATCCATATCAATATCAGCGTCCATATCGAATTTATTTTTTTCAGTCACACATTTACCCATATCCGATCCATCAAAGTCTTCAAGTCCAACCCTGCTTGAGTGCTCCTGTCTGGCTCTTGAGTGTATCTCGAACTTCCTGGAGATTACCCTCTGAACTTGCCTGCAACAATCTTTTGTGCTGTTCTGACAGCCAAGCGTTCTTTTTCTTTTTCTGGACTCGAAGCCGCCAGCCTTGTAAAATCAATTCCGCTTCTTGTCGACTGATTTCAGAAACGTTCACTTCTTTCAATTGATACACCACCGTCGAGTGTCGAGGCAATACAATGTCAGACCATCCTTTTTGGTTCGGCAACTCCATCACTCGATCCATAAAAAACGCAAAATCTGAGTTTAATTCCGCGACAATATCGCTCGCCTCATGCACCAAAGCAGGATGTTGCACAAACGCTGCAAACAAAAGCTTTTCAGAAGCGCTCCAAACTACACGAGCGATTTCACGGGATATAGGCGCCGCAGCTTTAGGAAGAGCTCCCGGGCGAGCTTTCAAAACCGATTGAATCAACACGCGTTCGTCTTCTTTCAAGATAGACGAAGCCAATCGGACATACTGACGATTGACGAGCGGATCCGGGTGCACCGAAAGAACCGGCAAAAGTGCCTGCAACGCTTGAATCCGAGCGTGTACCCCTATCATCCCGTCGGATGAAGCTTGTTCAATCCGAACTTGAACGGCATCTTTGGCATTGGAAAGCAAGCCTTTCAGCGTCTCGTATTCTCCCTTTTGCCACAGAGAGTCCGGATCTTTATCAAGCATTTCGGCCGTTCGAACCTGAAATCCATTCGCGAGAAATAAAAGCAAGGCCTTCTCTTGAGCGGCCACACCCGCTGGATCTCGATCGAAACAAAGCACAACTTCCTGCGTATACTTCTGGATCAGGCTGGCGTGTCCTTGAGTTAAGCTTGTTCCACAAGGCGCAACCGCTGGGATACCGCTGGCCAAAAAAGCCATCACATCAAAGTATCCTTCCACCACCATCACGCGGCTCTGCTTTTTAATCAGCGGAAGCGATTCGTAGAGCCCATAGAGAGTCTGGCTTTTGTCGTACACTTCACTGGAAGAACTATTGACGTATTTGGGTCGTGTCTTTTCTAAATTGCCAAAAATCCGCCCTCCGAATCCAATGATTTGACCACGAGGATTTCGAATGGGAATGGTAATTCGTGAATGAAAGAGAGAATCTGAGTTGGCTCCAAAACCCAATCCCATTTTTTCGATAAATTCAGTGGGGTAGCGTCGAACTTGAGTCAAATATCGAAGCGGTTCGTCTTTTAAGTTTGCTAGAAAATAAGACTGGTCACGCTCCAAAGCATCTAAAGACAAATGATCGACTCGAGTTTTGGCATTCCCCTGAATCACAATTCCATGTTCAGCAGCCAATTGCCGCACGATATCCATGAAAAGCTGCCCGCTTTGCTTTTCTAAAAAGCTAAAAACATCGCCACTGGCTCCACAGCCAAAACACTTAAAGAAGCCCTTATCAGGACGAACGTTGAAGGAAGGGCTCTTTTCGGCGTGAAAAGGACAAAGGCCCAAGTAGCTGGGCCCCTGTTTTTTCAATTTAACGGTCCGTCCAATGACTTGGACCAAGTCCGTACGCCGCTTGATCTCGGCGATTGCGTCTTCGAGCTTCACGATACTCCTAAACACCTCTTAACACAGGCTGAGACACGATTTCCATCCGCTTGACCGGCTGCACTCGCCAGCACCGCTTTCATCACTTTGCCCATGTCCTGAGCTCCCGATGCTCCCAGTAACTCGATGTGTTCTCGCACAAGACGTTCCAAAGCACGTTCATCCAGCTGAGCTGGCAAGTAAGACTCGATTACCGATAATTCAAAAGCTTCTTTTTCAGCTAAATCCATGCGCCCACCCGCTTTGAACGACTCCACAGATTCTCGGCGTTGTTTAGCCATTTTCTTTAAGACATCCAGAGCCTGCAAATCATCCAAATCAGTCCCTTCCGAAGACCCATGGGTCCGAGCGGAGATGGCCCGATTTTTCAGTTCTGTGCGCACCAACGCCAAAACGTCTTTTTTCGGATCGCGTGCTTTCATCGCATCCTTCCAGTCCAAGCTAACTCTATCGTGTAATGAAATCATAGTCATCTCATCGCACATTTGCGGAGAAAAAGGAACTTGATGGATGAAAACCTTGCCTAGAGTAGCTTGTGCTATCTGCAGTGAGAGAATAGAGACAGGAACCAGATTGTTGGTAACCTTGTTAGCATGAGGAGAGTGTTCGCTTGATACGTCCCATTTCTACCTCTATTGTCCTTGTTTTTGCACTATCCACAGACTTATTGGCTTGGCTAAAAGATCCTAGATCTGAAGTCGCCCGAATCAGCCGACAAATCCGAGACAGCGTTCGAGAAGTAAAACCTTTTTCGCTGGGCTCGTCTTCGGTGCCGCTGATTCGCACGAACAATAACTACATCGAGCAAATGAGCCAACGACTCAAACGCATCCAAGAGCTCCGGCTCGAGATTCACAGATTGCACCAGATAGGAAAAATGTCGGAGGCTCTAGAAGCCGAAGAAGAGCTCTTGCGCCTGATTGAGTTGGGTGCTTTGCCTGAGAAGTTGCAAAGAACAGAAGCTTGGAAGATTGGATTGGGCCTTAGCGAAATGCCGGGTGAACTATTTTTGCCTACGTCTGGGAAAAAGTATGGGGTACCAGAACTACGCTTGCTGCCCGGCACAGATGCACCATCCGTTGAACCGAACCCTTCACCCGCGGATGTTGGCCAAGCTTCTCAAGCTGAACAAGAGGCTCAGGGCAAAGAAGCATCCATTGATGGCGCTATCCGTGTTGTTCGTACGCAAGCGATGTCTGTGGACCCACTCCGATCGGTAAGAAGGTCATATACAGGTCCACGTGAGCCCAGGAACATTACTGCTCTGAAATGGGATTGCACCAATTTGGAAAAAATGACCTTTCAAGAAGCGCAAGCTTATGCCACAAGCCGTTTAGCGGAAGGATGGGAATTGCCAACCATTTGGGAGCTGGAAGCACTGTATCGACAGCAACACAGAGAGCTCGGAAACGATTGCAACGAAGCCTCGTATTGGTCTGAAACAGCAGTGACGGATGTGATTATCGGTGGTGCTTGTCATTGGGTCTTCGATTTTGAAGATGCCGATGTTTACGGTGGCAGCAATTTTAGCCACCATTTAGTTTGCTTAGTGCGGGATTTAGATGAGTGAGCCTCCCCAGAGAGAGAATTGGGCTATGCCCTAACACAAAAGGGTTGCAGGGCTTCCCAGACGTGCTACGACTTGAGAATGGATCTATCAATCATTTTGGGTTCGGTCGCTATCTTGCTACTTTTTCCAATGACTCTTTTTACGGTCCGCCAACAAACTTCGATTTCGATTGAGCGCTTTGGTCGCTTTGTTCGAGTAGCCGGACCCGGGCTTAACTGGAAGCTGCCTTTCATTGAACGCATTGCACGCCGCCTGGATCTTCGCATTCAACAGATGGTCGTTGAAGTAGAAACCAAGACCAAAGATAACGTCTTTGTGCGTGTCCACATCGCTGTTCAATATTTTGTTCTTCAAACTCGATTGTTTGATGCTTTTTACAAGCTGAGCACTCCAGGCCCTCAAATCGAATCGCATGTTCTAGATATCGTTCGAGGCCAAGTTCCTAAGATGGACCTGGACCATGTATTTGAAAATAAAGATACCATCGCTTACGCTGTTAAAGACGAACTGACAGAGTCGATGACCGAGTTTGGCTACGGCATTCAAACTGCTCTGGTGACGGAGATTGACCCTGACCAGAAGGTAAAGTCTGCGATGAACGATATCAACGCGGCCCTACGAGAACGTACCGCTGCGAATGAAAGAGGCGAAGCGGAACGGATCTTGGTTGTCAAGCGCGCTCAAGGCGATGCCGAAAGCAAAGCTTTGCAAGGAACCGGGATCGCCAATCAACGCAGAGCCATTATCGATGGTCTCCAGCAATCAGTCGATTTATTTCAAAAAGCCATCCCGGGAACAACGGCCGATGATGTGATGAAACTAGTCCTCATGATTCAATACTTGGACACGTTGAAAGACATTGGAGCCACTGGAAAATCGAACACGGTGTTCCTCAATCACTCACCCGGTACTCTGGGTGACCTTGTTCAACAGATTGCTGCCGCTAATCTAGCATCGAAATAACAATCGCGAAGGAAATACTTCTTCCAAAACCTTCAGAGTACCTCGATGAGATTGGAGTTGAATCTCCGCTTCTACTCCAATCGGAACAGGCCAATTAGGCTGTTCATGACCCACCGGCAAACCCGTCAACAGAGGAATTTCAAAGCTCTGGCATCGTTCTTCAAAAACCTTAAACGGTTCGTCTCCACAATCCGTTAAATAACCCAAAACGATGGCTTGAATCCCTTTCAAAGCCCCGGCCGCCCAAAGGTGCGTTAGCATACGATCCAAGCGATAAGGCTTTTCACCGACATCTTCTAAAACAAGAATGGTTCCGCACAAAGATGGCATGGACCGAGTTCCGAGCAACTCAACAAGCATGGATAAATTGGCCGCAAGCAACGTCCCCCGTATCCGATCTTTCAAGTAAGTCTTTCTGAGACTTAAGCTCGGGTATGCAACGTCTCGAGCTTGTCCGTTCAAGGCCAGCAAAAGCGCTTGGCTCGACTCTGCAGATTCCTCACTCAGTTGCGTGATTAAAGGAGCATGTAGACTCTTTAACCCGTGCAAAGCCCAGAAATGCATCATCAAAGCTGTGGTATCGGAAAATCCAACGATCGGAGCAACCGGTTCGCAGTCTTTCAGCATGGGTAAAAGCCGTGTCATGCCATAGCCGCCTCGGACCGCCCAAATCGCGTCGGCTCTCTCTTCTGAGCAGGCCCGCTGAAGCTCACGGAGACGCTCTTCATCAGAACCATTCAAATAGGTCTCTAGGCCTATGCGCAGAATCGGATTGCTCAAAATTTCGCAGCGATTTTGGAGCAGCCATTGAGCCCCTTGCTCATATTGCTGCTCATTAAACCGAGACGAAACTGCAAAAGGGATTATCTTCATGAATCGGCTCCATCAGCAACATGAAATGGAATCACAATACCTCCCGCACCAAACGTACTCGATACCCGACGAAAACATCACCGACGCAGGCGATACCGTCTCTGAAATTGAAGGCCCAACAGAAACCAGCGTAGCCAACGACCGAAGTGTCTGACCAATACCAGGCTCCATCATCATCTTCTCCTAATACACTACGCTGCTGATACAACCCTTCTAATTCCCAAATTGTCGGCAATCGCCACCCTTCTCCGGAATGGCCACTCGCATAAGCCTCGGCTTCTTCGAAAGTCACTCTTCTCAAGCTTTTACGGCCCAATTCCCATTCCAGGGTGGGTAGATCTTTGAGCACACGAAAGCCTTGATACCAATTCTCTAAACCTCTGAGCGGGTCTACTCGCATTATTTGAGTGCGAGCAACATGAGTAATGACCTGACTCGATACTCCTGTTGCGTGGACCCTTTGATTAACTTGGGAGGCTTGAGAATGAACGGGTTCATTTGGACTCGAAGCTCTCGGCAGCGTTTGTTCGCCGCTCGTGGCTGAAGATTCGGGCTGAACTGCTGGTTCAATCGCGCCGGGAACCAAATATAATCCTGGTGCCTGATACTTCTCCCCAGACGTAGGCAAAAATAGTTCACCCGGCATTTCGCTAAGGCCCAATCCAATCTTCCAAGCTTCTGTGCTTTGCAACTTCTCAGGCAAAGCACCCAACTCGATGAGCCGCAAGAGCTCTTCTTCGGCTTCTAGAGCCTCTGAAATTTTCCCTATTTGGCGCAACCTGTGAATCTCGAATCGGAGTTCTTGCATGCGCTTAAGCCGTTGACTCATTTGTTCGACGTAGTTATTGCCCATGCGAATGAGCGGTACCCAAGCAGAACCGAGCGAAAAGGGCTCCACTGCTCGAATGCTATCTCGGATTCGTATCCCAATTCCAGCGATTTCAGACTCTGCATCTTGCAGCCAAGTGGGACAGTGCTGAAGCAAGCTCCAAGCCAATAAGTTGGGAGATAGGACAAAAATAAAGAAAATAGGAGCAAAAACCTGATTCATAACGCAAATACTCTCTTCTCATTCATGAGGCCGATTGAAAATCTATCTCCCTCGCTCCTATACTTCTACTTCAGAACTGTAAATGTCGGTGAATTTGATAGACCCGATTGAAGAATCGTACTTTTGAACTCAACACGCATTCGAGCGAATTTCCCCTATTGCATTTGAAACGTTTCGCTCTCATACCAAAATGATTCTATGAAAAAGTTATTACTACTTGGTTCATTTGCTGTCTTTGCCATTTGCCTCTGTGCTCACTTCATCGACCGGCAACCGAGTAGTCTATGGACTCAGCAGTTGACCTCCGAAAATAAATCTGTCTCGATCCCATCGCTGGCTCCTTTGGTTGAAAGAGTCAAGCCTGCCGTTTTAGTAGTCACGACAGAGTCTTTGTCCAATCACCGACATCGGCTGCCTTACGGTTACTCGGAACCGAAACAGCAAGGTTTAGGAAGCGGCTTTATCATTCACCCATCCGGACTTGCTCTGACAAACAATCATGTGATTGCCAATGCAACGCGAATCCGAGTCAAAGTGGGAGGCAAGCTTAAGGAATACGATGCTGAGATAGTCGGTACTGACCCCGACACGGACGTCGCTTTGATTCAAATCCAAAGTGCTAAAAAAGACTGGCCAGTCATTCCTTTAGGAGAATCCGGCAAAATGCTCGTAGGAGATTTCGCTGTCGCCATCGGCAATCCATTGGGACTGGATTACTCGATCTCTTTTGGGCCGATCTCTGCCCTAGGACGCCGGGACATTCAGCCTTCGGGAAAACGTGGCTTGTTTGATTTTATCCAACTCAGCGCCCCAATCAATCCTGGAAACTCGGGCGGGGCTTTAGTCAACCTTTCCGGAGAAGCGATCGGAATCAATACCGCCATCAATGCAGCCGGCCAAGGAATCGCTTTTGCCATTCCGATAGACCAAGTTAAGCAAATTTTGCCTCAACTCAAAGCTCATGGCAAAGTAACTCGTTCGAGCCTTGGAATCCGGGTGATCGACGTGTCTCCTGAGCTTGCTCAAGAACTGGGTTTACCCCAAGCCCACGGTGTTTTGATCCGAGAGGTGTTAGCGAATTCTACCGCCATGCGCGCAGGATTACAGCCAGGCGATGTTATTACCGAATTTGAAGGCAAAGTACTCACCAACGCCCAAGCGCTCTTGGTAGAAACCGGGTTCGCTGGAGTCGGCAAAACCGTTCAGCTCAAATTATTCCGAGATGGCCAGTATCAAACCGTTCGCCTTAGCCTAGAAGCTCCCCCAGCACCCACAGAGCTAAAACCCTCGCAGTTACAAGAACTCGAAGCCTTGGGGATTCGAGGCATTCAACAGGAGGATGCACACTATCCAGGGGTGCGCATCACAGAAGTGAACCCGTATTCTGCCGCTCATATAGCCGGTGTAGAGCCGGGCGATGTCATGGTTCGGATCAATCGTCAAATGATAGACAGCGTCGAACGGTTGGCAATTACCCTTCGTTCCATCTCGCCCGGAAGCCCTTTTCGTGTTTTGGTCCGCCGCGATAATCGCTCTCTCTTGCTCATTGTTCGAAAGCCCTGACTCAATCGAAAACCAGATCAGCTTAGAGACCTATTTGACCGAGATTAGCTAGAAACGAAGAGTTGAAGCATGCGGAGACTCCCTTGGATAACGCAGACGCTCGTTCACAAGACATGAAAGCTTTTCTCAATGATATGCACAATACCACAGAGAAATTCTTGAAACCTTAAACTGTGTTAATATTGGTACGCGTCAGGCTTTTGGTTTAGGTCGCTTTGATACAAAAAATCATAGACCTGATTTCGAGTTTTTCTGCCTATGACAGCCAGCACACGGGAACAAGCGAGTGTTTTTGAAAATTGAACTTTAGCGGATTGGTGCGCTCGAGAGGATTCGAACCTCTGACCCCCGGAATCGAAATCCGGTGCTCTATCCAGCTGAGCTACGAACGCATTTGGGGTGAATGAAGGGACTTGAACCCTCGACCCCCAGGGCCACAACCTGGTGCTCTAACCGACTGAGCTACATCCACCGCGTCAGCAAGCACTCGTATCGGGCATTATTCGATCTTTCAAGGGGCTTCAGGAGAAATACTCGAAAATCGAATTCCATTACCTCATTCGCTCAGCAACTTCCTAGAGCATTCAAGTCAATTTTAGCCTAAAGTTGTTCCTATCCATCACCGTTCGTGGCATTCTGGAATTCATGGATCTGGTCCAATACATTCAATCGATTCCATCCTGGCAGTCTATGCTGGTTCTATTCGCTGCAGCTGTCATTGAATGTATTTTTCCGCCTTTCCCGGGTGATACCATTCTAGTCGGCGGTGGTCTCTTGATCGCCCAAGGCGTGCTTCCCTTGATTCCTACCTACTGCCTCATGAGCGCTGGCTCGATTTTGGGAGCTTTTATCGGCTATTGGCTTGGCTATCATGGCTTAGGACTTCGACGCCTACTGAAAGCGGAGTCCATCCAACATCTTGAAAAAGCTTATGACCGATGGGGAGTTTTGTTAATTTTATCCAATCGTTTTATCCCCGCTTTCCGAAGCGCTTTTATGATCGCAGCGGGGTTAATTCGAATGCCGATTCGACGAGTTCTCTTTTGGGGAACCCTTTCTTCTCTTTTGTGGAACGCCTTTTTGCTTCTGATCGGACACGCTTTCAGCGATCGCGTTGAAGACGCGATCCGATTCGCACAAGCCTACGGAAAAACAGTTCTGATTTTCATCGGAATCTGCCTAATAGCGTACACGCTATTTAGAATAGGGGGGAAAAAGCATGGCAGCCGCTAGTCATGCCGGCTGCTAAGCTCGTAACGATTAAAACGGAACGTCTTCGTTCATATAGCCCATCGACGGATCGAAGTCTGTTTGAGGAGCCTGGAATGAACCTGCAGCCCCCATGCCCCCGACTCCTTCCTCACGCCCATTACCCAAGAAGATAAGCTGACTCACGACTACCTCAAGGCTAACCCGATCTTTCCCTTCTTTGTCTGCCCATTTTCGAGCTTGAAAGCGCCCTTCTGCGAATACTTGTCGCCCTTTTTTCAAAAATTTCTGAGCATTTTCAGCTGTTTTTCCAAAACAGACCAACGTAAACCATTCTGTATGATCGCTAAAAGCCTCCCCTTCTTTTCGACGCTCTGTGACGGCAACACGCAAATTACACATCGCCATACCGCCTTGGGAGTAACGTACCTCTGGATCCGCTCCTACGTTCCCAATAATCGTCATTTTACTAATTCCAGCCATGTTTACACCTCGAAGGGTAGTGCATAAAGTGAGATCTCCACTTTGTAAATGGGCCACTCAAATATTTTTTATATCTATTTATATATTTTCAAATAATCACAAACAACTATCTTCTTTTGAAGAAAAAAGCCTTCTGAACGCACTGCGCAAATCCATTTTTGGGCCCCTATCGAGGACTGAAGAACACCTTGGTGACTTTAGGATTTGGGCAAGCTTTCTAAAAGAGTCGTTGGATTCTCTTAAACAAATAAGCTTGAAATACTGGCACCCGTATGAACGCGCTGGATCGCCTCACCCACCAAGGAAGCGCAGCTTAAAACTCGCACTTTCTCACTCTCGGCAGCGGTTCCTCGCAGAGGAATGCTATCGGTGATCACCACCTCCTCTAAACAAGAAGCGTCTATCCGAGACACCGCCTCACCAGATAATACACCGTGGGTCGCGTAAGCCCACACACCAATGGCTCCCGCTTTTTTGACGGCTTCGGCTCCTTTTACTAAAGTTCCCGCCGTATCGATCATATCGTCAATGATAATCGCGGCCTTCCCTTCTACTTCGCCAATGATGTTCATCACCTCTGCAACGTTTGGCTTTGGGCGTCGTTTATCGATAATCGCGAGACCTGCTTGAAGTTTCTTTGCATAGGAACGAGCTCGTTCTACCCCTCCTGCGTCCGGCGAAACAATCACAATTTCATCAGGTCGAAATTTAGCTTGGATATCTTCGATGAAAATGGGCGTTGCATACAAATTATCGACCGGAATATTGAAGAAGCCTTGAATTTGAGCAGCATGTAAGTCGATCGAGATGACGCGCGTCGCTCCTGCGACTTCCAGCAGATCTGCCAATAACTTAGCCGTAATGGGTTCTCTAGGACCCGCTTTACGATCCTGTCGAGCATAACCATAGTAGGGTATCACCACCGTGATCTCAGAAGCCGAAGCTCGCTTGAGAGCATCAATCATGATAAGAAGCTCCATGACGTTCTCGTTGGCCGGTGGTGAGATCGATTGCAAACTATAAACGTGATGTCCACGAACGCTCTCTTCGATGGCCACAAAAGTTTCACCATCGGCAAAATGGTTAATCTTGCGAGCCCCTAGAGGTGTCTTCAGATATTGCGCCACCCGCTCAGCGAGGAGCGGATTCGAACTTCCTGAAAATATTCGGATCGATTCACGCATTGGTTGGGGCGGAAGGATTCGAACCTTCGCATGTTGGAATCAAAATCCAATGACTTACCGCTTGTCTACGCCCCAGAAAAATCCTAGCTCCGTGTTTAACGTCTAAGCTGATTCTGTCAAGAGGAGTTTTTTGCTGAAGATGCTGTCCCAAAGCCAAGCAAGGACGATTTCCTAACGTTTTAAGTCTTTTTGTATACAGACCGACAGTCACACCCAGACGTTGAGCAGCAGCTTAAGTCTCAGCCTTTCGCCAAGCCTCTGTTTAACAGAATCTATGAATCATAAAAACCAGAACATCGATTCTCTTTTAAGATGTTCTGGTTTCAGTATAAGGAACTTAAGGTTTTGGAACATTAAACATAAACGAGCTCACGTTGTTACACTGACATTGGCCACCAACACCATTATGACTAGATATCAGCGTCACGTCGTAAAAGCAGTACCCAGCCTCACAGGCTCCTCCAGATAGGAGGACTTTGGCACCAATATCCCAATTATTTCCACCACATCCTATCTGATCTACGTGGTAGATTACTAAGTCATTATAAGCTTGACCATACATAGTTGGCTGTTGCCAATTCTGCGGGGCTTGGCTATCGCAATCTGCATTACTATTACTTTTAATCGTGAGCGTAAACATTTCTGAATCCAGTGGAGAAGCATCTGCGCAAACATTTAACCATGCGCCACCACAACAAGTTGCCTCGCCGCATTGAACTGCATCTCGAAACCTCTCTTTAGAGGAGTTTTTTTCAGCAAAAGCTACTGTCTCTAATAATGCAAAGCAAATTAAAGAAACAGACTTTAATAATTTTCTAATCATCACATTTTTCATTTTTAAATCTCCTATATTTCATGCAGGATTTATTGTCTGCATGAATAAGCGGAAGTTTGCTCTCAGAATTGTTGGAGTCAATTTCGGAAATTACACAAAATCGCACTTCAAAGCAAAAAATCAAAAAAGCCTTTATGGCTAGAACGGTTCCGGTTTGAGATAGTTTAGTACCCACAGTGTTTGGAACCGCTCTAGCGACGGCTGGAGCGATTCAGGTATTTCTCAGGATCTACAGGGGTTCGGTTTTTTCGCACCTGGAAATAGACCCGCGGTGAATCAACACCCCCAGATTGGCCAACCGTTCCGATGGATTCGCCTTGTTTGACCCTCTGCCCCTTTTTAACCAAAATTTGATCCAAATGCGCATAAATGGTCACAAAAGAATGTTCGTGATCGATAATAACAATCTTTCCATAATGTGCCTCTTCTTCTCCCACGTAGAGAATTTTCCCCTCTGCAGCCGAGTGAACCGAAGTTCCTAAAGGAGCTCCTACGCCAATTCCTTCATAGAGAGTTTGAGATCTCGAATCAAAAGATTTAAATAAAACGGCATTCTTAACGGGCCATTCCAAAGCAATCTCTCGAGTATCTTCTTCGGATTTCGTCTTTTCAAAAACGGGTTCAGGTATTTTTTGAACAAAAGCCGATGGTTTTTTGGGCGCTGTTTGATTTTTTACAACAGGCTGAGATTCTAAGTAAGGAACAAAGAGCTTCTGATCAATTCGTAACTGAGAAGCATTTTCAATGCCATTCATCTCCATCAAATCCATCACCGAACAATGATTTTTCTGAGAAATACTGTAAAGCGTATCGCCTTTTTTAATGATGTAAACATAACCCCCCTGCCAGCTCGAGTGTTTTGAGGCATGCCAAAACACACAAGACGGCAGGAAAAATGATAATACGATTAAGCTAAGTGGCATTCTCATGAACAGAAAATCGATTCCTTGAACGGTTTGGACGTTTTCTTCGGAAGTTTGTCCTGGGCTTCGGAACTCCACGTTTATCTTGAATATAAGGCTTACCCGCTTGCTTCGCGATTGCTTTCAGTTGGCCAATCGGCTCTAACGATTCATTTTGGCTATACAAAGAAATCGTATAAAGCATTAATGCTTCTCGAAACCAGGATTTATGCACGAGAGCTGGCGCAAAAGTACTCATTGCAGCAAGCATGCTTCGAATCTTATCCTGATCGTGTCGAGCAAGGCGTATTCGCTGGGCCCAATCAACACATAGTTTATCGATCCAATTGCGCTCATTATGTTCCGATTTCTCGAAACTCAGATAAGTTGGTAAAAGAAGGCATGAAAACCCCACAGCAGCCGAAACATCGACATTCCGACTCACGGCCTCATCAAGAGCTCTCAACATGTGATCCATATTCTCGGACAGCTCAGGCATGAATACTTCCAGAATGCCTAACTCGCGACATAAGCGAAAAGCTTCTTGAGAATGCCCAGAGCTTAGAAGACGGACAAACTCTTCCTGCAAGCGTGCCGGAGCACAGCGCGGAATCTCCGAAACGTGCCGCTTCATAGCTTCGTAGGTATTGGTTTCAATTTGGAAGCCGAGGCGGCTGGCAAATTTGATCGCTCGAATAATCCGAACAGGATCTTCTTGAAACCGAATATCGGGATCTCCTACGGTACGAACGAGTCGAGCTTCCAGATCCTCTCGCCCTCCCACAAAGTCTAAAACCTTTCCATCAATCGGATCGTAAAAAAGACCATTGATGGTCAGATCTCGGCGTCTGGCATCCTCTTCGATATTGCCGTAGACATTATCGTGGGTCACCAGCAGATCTTCTGGGAGATCTTCCTGCAAATCGAGTGGATTTGCTCGAAACGTGGCTGTTTCGATAATCTGATTCCCTGGGAAGAAAACATGGGCCAACAAAAATCGTCGGCCAATTAAGCGCGAATTTTTAAAAATTTGCCGCACTTCTTCCGGTTTCGCATTGGTCGCAACATCAAAATCTTTTGGCGTTCTTCCCAAAAGCAAATCGCGCACACAACCACCGGTCAAATAAGCTTCATAATTTTTGGCTCTAAGCCTCTTGATAACCCACAATGCATTCAGATCGATCAAGGCCAAAGGAATTTCTGGTTCCACGAAAATACTCCTGATACAGCAAGCTGAGGCCAGAAAGAGTCAACTCTGGCTCAACAATTTCAATCGTTTTGGAGGCTTGCTTCATAAAAGGCGCCAATCCGCCTGTTGCGATCACCCGACATCGGGTTCCTACTTCTTCTTGCATACTAAGCACAAGTCCATCAATCAAGGCGGCATGACCCAAAACCAGCCCGATTTGAAGATGTTCCACGGTTGTTTTTCCAATCGCTCGACTGGGGCTTTCCAACAGGACTCGATTCAACTTAGACGCTCTTTCAAACAATGCTTCGGAAGCGATTTCGAGGCCTGGAGCAATCGCTCCCCCAAGATAAGAACCGGAAGGACTGACAACATCAAAAGTTGTGGCAGTGCCCATATCAACGACGATCAAAGGGGCCTGAAAACGCTTCCAAGCAGCATAGACATTCACTAAACGATCCGCACCCAATTGCTCCGGGTGCATGACTTCGAGCGGCATATCTACCATCAGTTGACGCCCTACCCAAAGCGGAATCTGGCCCAAGTACGTGCGGCAAGCATCTTCCACACAGCGTCCAAGTTCAGTCACAACCGAGGCTACGCAAACTGCCTCAATATCTTGGATACGAATCCCTTTTCGCTCCAAAAGAGCGCTCATCCAATAACCCAATTCGTCGGCTGTCGCTTTGCGCTCCGTTCGAAATCGAATCGAACACGTTAGTTGAGAATCATTGTAAATACCTAATACAATGTTCGTATTCCCAATATCGATGACCGCTAGCATGCGCAGCAGTCATTAGCATTTTTTCCGGATTCTGGGAACTCCTATTAGCAAAATCAGAGCAAAGAACCAAAGATGGAAAGCTCCATTCGATGCATTGCAACCCGACTGTTGCCTGGCTGTGCTCAATGAACCAGAGTTAAAAGAGCTTGCCAAAGAAGCTGTCTCAATGCAGGCCGATTCATGCACTGGATGGCTTTGGTTGTCTTTTAGGGGGTAACAGACTTCGGTATCCGTACAACCGCTACCCGTACTGCAATCCGTATAACATAAAGAGCTTCCGCTTGAATTGGTCACACAAAGAAGCCCCACCGCGCATTTTCGCCAAGAACAATCCTCCGCCAAATGGCTGGATAAACTCGACCTCGTTTGGAAACTGCAAAACCCAGAATCACAAACCATCAGACTCCCAGAGCACTCTGAATCCGTCGCACAAGGCTTGGAACAGTATTGTTGAGCGTCTACAGTACGACATTCAAATTCGGATTGACAACGGTGATGGCCCGAACAAGAGTCTCCCAACACACCCGGTGTCGTACCCGGATAAAGCATACGAATCGCCGATTGTTCGTCAAATCCTGGCTTATCGACCATGAAAACCGCTTGAGCGCTCATCAACTGTTCGCAAGCTACACAAGGATGCCCAAGGCCTAATACATGCCCAAATTCATGCGAAAATGTTGCTTGAGGTGCAAAGCAATCAGCGAGATTCGTACAATTCGGATCCCAAACAATACCCAATTCGGGGCAAGCGTTGAGAACCATATCAGCATCTTCCAAAATACGAACGGAACTTCCCTGAGCAACCGAGTACACAGGCAAGGTAACCCCCAGAATTCCCTCTGGGCCTGCTCCAATCAAGCTCATCCACTCATCACGATCTCGTACCCAAAAAACATCGTGGCTGCTTGCATCAGTTCCGAATGAACGCTGGGATCCTACAGAACTTCTTAATGCAAGAGACGCATTGGGAGTTGCTTGCCAATCTTCTAGAACTCCTTGAACCAAAGATAGCCAAGTATCTGAATCGATGCCGTTTGGAAGCCCCTCCATATCGAGATAGAACTGCATGCTGGAACCTGGCCAGCGCGGAGCGGATGCAGCTGTACAACCCAGTTTAGGGCTGTGTTCATCTCCCCAAACATTGCCTTGCGCATCGATGCTATTGCAAAGATAGCGATAGGAAACAGACGGCCAAGCCACTAGAACGCACAAGAATGCCCACAACCTCATAGCGCACTCCGAATCACTGCCTTAAATCTTTCTAAGGATTTAAAGTGCCTTGGCGAAGGATTCGCCAACAGCAAGTAGGTATGAGGGCGACGAGCAAGCTTTAAGTCTCCAAGTTCCTCAAATACCTCGAGCCCACGTTCTCCTGAAACGACTTTGAATTTACCAAGCCCCAAACCATAGCTGACTACGTTTTCCTGGAGTGGAAAGCCAAACCAAACCAGCCGCTCACCCGGACGATACACACTCGATCCCTCCAAATGCATGACCCGACCGTTGAGCGAGCCCCCTACTTGGTAAAGAGTCAAAATCTCCCCTTTTGATATCCCCTTTAAGCCTTCGTCAACCTGCAACTTCGTGAGCGTAATAATGCGCTTCTTGGCATCTTCACGCACTTCTTGCGAGAGCACTCGCACATCGGCAATCATTCCACTTCGGCGGCTCATGCTTGGAAGATCATCCAGCATGCCAACGGTTGCGAGCAACGGGTAACCTGAAAGAAAAAAGGACATCAACCGCATAATTATTTATACGATCAAAAGCACTCAAAATACTGTCAAGTCACTTATTTATTTCAATAAACGCAGCCAATCTGGAAAGATTTCAACAATATCTTCTACAATATCGCGAGGCAAAACAGCATGCGCCAATCCATTGTTTGACATAAAAGCGACCAAGCCCGCCTCTCCTTCGTTCAACAACTGAATCGAGTGTTCGTCCAGTGTCAACCAACTAATGGATTGATCTGGCTTTTCAAAGAAAAACTTCTCGTTGCCGACGCCTTTATCAAAACGATTTCTTTGGACCCATACTCGAATTAATTCATATTGCTCCGATTTATTGAGGCCTTTCAATTTATTGGGTTCTCGCTTTTTTTGAGATCGAACGATTTGTGACTCGGTCACCAGGCCCGCTTTTAAGAGCTGAGCTTTTAGATCAAACATGTTTGTCCTCCCATGTAAGAACGTAAAACTTCTGGAATCAGTACGGAGCCATCTTTCTGCTGATGATTCTCCAAGATTGCCACCAAGGTCCGACCCAGCGGCAGGCCCGAACCGTTCAGAGTCCACACCGATTGAATGTGACGTTCTGCGTTTCGATAACGAATTTGGGCTCGCCGTGCTTGAAAAGCACCGAACACGCTGCACGAACTAATTTCACGATAAGTACTTTGCGCAGGCAGCCATACTTCGATATCGTAGGTCTTTTGTGCGCTAAAACCGGTATCTCCTGAACAAAGAAGCACGATTCGATGGGGCAATTCCAGTGCACTCAAAATAACACTGACTCGCGTCACCATCGCATCCAGTTCTTCTTCGCCCTGCTCGGGTTTACAAAATCGAACCATTTCTACTTTTTCAAACTGATGCAGTCGAATCAAGCCTCGCGTATCTCGACTAGCTGCTCCTGCTTCCGATCGAAAGCAAGCGGAATAGGCACAATAGCGCAATGGAAGTTGAGACTCTTCTAAGATTTCATGAGCATGAAAATTGGTGACCGGAACTTCGGCAGTCGGAATTAAATGCAGCGCTTCTGAATCTGGAATCGGAACTTCAAACGAATCTTCACGGAACTTCGGAAATTGACCGGTTCCTCGCATCGCGGTTTCACGAACCAGATACGGAGGAGTCAGCTCAGTATCGCCTCGGGCCACATGGAAATCGCACAAATATTGGATCAACGCTCGATTCAGTCGACTTGCAGCACCTTTTAAAAAAGCAAATCGCGAACCCGAAATCCTCGCCGCTCGCTCAAAATCAATCACGCCTAAGCGCTGACCGATCTCAACGTGATCTAAAACCGGAAAATCGAAATGAGGAGGCACTCCAACCGTTTGGACAACTTGGTTATCGTGGGCGTCTTGGCCTTCGGGCACTTCGTCTTGAAGTGGGTTTGGAATGTGAAGCGCTAAGCATTCGATCTGTTCTTCTATTTCACGCAAAGACGCTTCCAATTGCTTGATACGCTGTCCCAAGAGCTTCAGTTCGTCTCGTCTCGACGGATCAAAATTCTTACTGGACGCGTTGCGCTCTTCTTGCAATTTCTGAGAGCTTGCAATCAAAGCCTTGCGCTCTTTCACCAAGTTCAATAACTCAGAAAGGCCAGGGACTTGCCCACGGCGCAGCAAACACTTCTCAAAGGACTCCGGATCTTTCTCAAAAGCTTTCAAATCTATCATAAGAAACCACAGGAAATCACAATGTTTCTCTCCTTGCAACTCTACAAAATGCTTCACCTTGTCGGATTTTCATTGCTGACAGGAGGCACTCTGACCAGCCTGCTCATGAATCTTCGCCGAGAAAACCCATTTGTGGCGCAGCACTTAGTCGCTGCTCCCGGTCTGATGCTGATCTGGATCACCGGACTTGCACAGTCTTGGATCCGAGAATGGGTGAATTTTAAAGGCTCGGGCTACATGCATGCCAAGTTAACACTGGTGATTTTTGCGACTTTATTCTTAGCGTTGGATATCAAAAGAAAAAAACCGCTTTGGGCTTTTTTAGGCTTTGTGATCCAAATTTTCATTTTGGGCTTGATTGTTTGGAAGCCTTTCTAAAACAAGCCGAAAACGCCTGCCCAGCTCGCGCTTTGCACAGGCGCTTGTTTACTCGAACTTAGAAATTCCAGGCCATCCCTAAGTTATAGTTCATGCCCCAGGTCTTAGAACTGTCCAAGTTAGCGATGCGTGGGCTTACTTGAACGTTGATATCACCAATCTCTGTGCGAAAATCAACGCCGGTGTTGATTTGCATACCGATGGCACTTTTCCAGATACCGGTATCGCTGCTGCTTTTGAAGGTTTGACCAAACTCGAAGGCAGGAAATACGTACGCGCTGATGAAATCAGCAAAATCTGCCCCCAAGACAAGACCTAAGTTCATCGGAATGAAACTTCTGGCCGCACCGGCGCTGCTAGAACCAAGCGCGGTAAACTCTGCGTCTGAAAACCCTGGAGCCCAATCTGTATAGCTATAACCCACTTGATATTGAATACCCGCGTAAAAGATATCGGTTAGCATTGCCGTGTAGCGCATCATGACATCGAGACCGAACATCCCACCATATTGCGCTGCAGGGGCCGTCAAATTCACATTTCGAAACATTCCGTAAGGGGAGAAAGTACCCGCATGAAAACCAAGCCCCAGATCCACTCCCATAAACACGTTGTAGATCAGGCCGGCGTTCAATTGTAGGTTGATGAGATCTGAACGCCCACCTGCCCCGCCATTCTGAAATAGCTGAGCACTGTTGAGATTGATGAAAAAGCGCATCGGCTCTTTTTCCATAGGAACTGGAATAAACTGGGTTGGAGTCGCAAACTGAGCCCAAGAAGGCAACGCGACCACACTCAGAGCCAGAGCAAGGATCCATTTTTTAATTTGTTCCACAGACTTTCTCTCCTTTGACATTTCAAATGCCACTATTTTGTTTTAGCTTAAACTCCTTTTTAAAATCAATATTATCTTCTAATAAGCGATGATTCCAGCCATCTCAGACAGGCTCCTGATTTGCAAAATCGGGACCACCCTCTCCATCTGCTTCGTCGTCTGCTAATTGAAACATCAATCCAAAACGCGCTCCTTCTAAAGCCAAGGCATCTTCCGTGGATTTCGACGCCCCCACGGAAATTGCTCCCAACCGAAAAGCGCATTCGAACAGCTTGCCCGTTTTATTTTGGAGGGTGTTCAATGTTTTTTTGGAGCTCACGATATCATCCAACTGACCCAAAACCATTCCTCGGCTTCCAATCGCTTCCGCCAAAACAGCGCATTGACGAGCAGGCTCATAACGCGCGAGTGCAAGGTGCCCAAAAGCATCCGAAAGCAAAGCATCTCCTGTCAAAATAGCCACTGCATCGCCAAACTTCCGATGAATCGTTGGTTTGCCTCTGCGAAAATCGTCATTGTCCATGCAAGGCAGATCATCGTGCACAAGCGAATACGCATGAACGTATTCCACCGCCAAAGCAGCCGGAAGCGCTAAAGCAAAAAAGCGCGACGTGTTACAACAACGCTGGGCAGCTTCAAACACTTTCAGGGGCCTGATGCGCTTACCAGGTCCCAATAGAGCGTGCTCCATGCTCAAAACCATCAAACGCGCAGCCGGCGAACGATCTTTTTTTTCCAATTTTCGAATGCTGCGTTGCAGCACCGATTCGAATCGATCTTTTAGGTCCATTTGATCGAGCATCCAATGCTGTGTCGTTGCATCGTGGGAGGCGGAAAACCTGCAAGCACCTGATCAATGACCGTGGACAACTCTTCTATTCGACCATGGTAGAATAAGCGCCTATCCTGGTCGTAGAGAAACAAATCGGGCGTGCAAACCGCTTGGAACGCTTTGGCCACTGCTTGATCTGAATCCAGCAAATAGGGAAATCCGTAGTTTTTTTCACGCCATCGCTTCAGCAATGCTTCGGGAGCATCGTCCGGATACCGATTTGCATCGTTTGAGCAGATTCCAATGATTTGCAAACCATCTCGTTTTAGAGCGATTAATGAATCCTCTATCGCTTGCACGTATGGACAATGATTGCAGATAAATGCTACCAGAAGGGCGGATTGATCGGAGAAATTCTTCCAATCAACCAGACGACCGTCGACCGATGGCAAACGAAAGGGAGGACAAGGTGTTCCCAATTCGATGTCGTTTGAATTAAGCGCCATGAAAATGTTTTATAGGAGAAACAAATGGATCGCAATCTCGCCTTAGAAGTTGTTCGAGTCACGGAAGGCCTCCGTTTCGTTTCTAAAGCTGACATCGCCGTTCAAGACGTCTTAACTCAGCATCGATCCACCGGAGAACCTGTTGATCGGCTTGTTGGACGCCTGACTCGCTCGCGTGGCCTGGGTTCTCGGGATCGAAGGCTGGTGGGAGATCGCGTCTTTGATGAACTCCGAAACAAGCCCTGGCCCACTTGGTTTACTCAACAAATCACGCCTGAGCTCGAGCAAGCACTTCGACAACGTGCCAAGCCTAATTTAGCAGTTGATCGGCGTCACATGACTCGAGAAGAAGCCTTGCAACTCCTCAATCAAGCGGGAATTATCGCAAAGCCTTCTCGAATTGCCGAGACAGGGTTAATCCTAGAAGAACGACTCGATCTCAATAAATTAGCAATGCGATTGCAACAAGCTTTGTGGTGGATGGACGAGGGAAGCCAGCGAATCGCGCTCGAAGTCCAGGCCGACCCCAGCGATCGTGTTCTTGATTTATGCGCGGGAGCAGGTGGAAAGACAAGAATGATACTCGCCACCGGAGCTTCGATCACCATGGTGGATTCTTCCCCACAACGTCTGGGAAAAATTAAAGGCGTTCAGCGTTTCGTCGCCGATGGCCGGACCTTGACGCTTCCCCTGTTTGATTGGATTTTATTGGATGCTCCCTGCTCAGGAACCGGAACACTTCGACGATCGCCAGACCTATTTGGGCGCCTTCAAGAAAACAGCATCCCCCGTTACGCGCTCTTGCAGAACGAACTAGCAAAGAACGCACACCGGCTTCTAAAACCAAATGGGAAACTTGTCTACGCAACCTGCTCGCTCTTAAGCGCTGAAAACCATAGGGATTTTGTAGGCTTTGATCGAATCGAGCACCGACAACTTCTGCCATCAGCCGATGGATGCGATGGCTTTTATTACGCTATTTTCAAGAAACAACTTTAAAAAGTTCGTCTCGAGGCAAAGTGCTGCCCTTGCTCGCTAGAGTGTTTTTGCGTTTACGGCCTGCCATCTTTTTTTTGCGGTCACGAATGTTCCAAGTTTGTTTTGTAGGTGATGCCATAAGTTCGTCCTATATCATAGACCACGATTTATGCTAGGGATGCGAGAATGAAAATACGTGAATGCCAAGTACCAGGCGTTGCGATCGCTCAAAACCCAGCTGAGATTGGAGTAATTTACCGTGATTATTGCGGAAAATCGGCGCGCGAAGTTTGAATACGCCATTTTTGAAACCCTTGAATGCGGAATTGTTTTGCTTGGAACGGAAGTCAAGTCGCTTCGAGACCGACATGTCAATTTCGCGGACTCTTATGCTCTTCTTAAAAACCAAGAAGTCTTTTTGATCGGACTTAAAATCGAGCCTTACCAATATGGCACCCACGTCAATCATGAAACCGATCGAACTCGAAAGCTTCTTCTCAATCGATCAGAAATTGAAAAATTAGCAAAAGAAACGGATCGAAAGGGCCGAACACTCGTTCCTCTCAAGCTTTATTTCAAAGAGGGAAAAGCGAAAGTCTTAGTCGGTGTAGCAGAAGGCAAAACAAAGTCTGATAAACGCGATACCATCCAACAACGAGAAGGAGACCGTGAGATTGCCCGAGTCATGCGTCGAGGCCAACGTTAAGCTCAAAGCTTCCTTATTGACAAACATGAAAGCCTTTTCAATCCTCATTCTTATGTATTGGATGAAATTTACTTTTATCTTTTTGCTCGTTTTACCAACCGATTTAGCAATTTCTGCGCGAACTTTCGGCATTATTTCACGAACCCGCTATCAGATTCTCTCCTGTTCAGGAGCCGGGAACAATTGCTTTTTCCATGCACTCAGGCAAGCGGGAATCGATATCCAGCGCCAAGATGTCATCCATTTTTTAACCCGAAATCGAGAACACCCCACCATACAAACCGCAGTCCACCGAGTAGCGGCCCAAGAACTTCTGACATTTTCCGGAGAACTCGAAGCACCCATCCAAGAGTTTCGGGCTTATCTCGAGCAACATCCTTCCGAAGCCATGGCTAACCTTGGTTCCAACGAAGATCTTTATTCGTGGTTTGTCGAACATCTTCAAAATGGAAATCCCATGCCGTTCGAGCGAGATTGGCAAGAGCTGCCAGGTCCTGATTTTTTTGAACTTCTTGGGCAAGCATTTGACTTCGATGTCCAGATTCTGTCTCGTTCCCAGCAGATTCCAAGCCATTACGAAGTCATTCGTCAATTTCAAACTCCGACTTCAACCCGCAGACGTCACGTTGAATTGCTTTTTCAAGCTGGCGATATAGGTCATTTTGAACTGCTCGTTGATCCAAATGCAGGAAGCCCGATTCCAGCAACCGTTCAAGATTATTTTCACAATATTATCACGCCCTATACATCGGGCGCTCTTTATACAAATGCTAGCCTTCGGGCAAGCGGAAATTTTGGACAAATCTTCTATGTCAAAAATCGAGATCGAAGCTACGCTGCGAAATGGGTTATTGGCCAGAATTCGGATTCATTTCGAGCCGAACAAGAAGCCTTGCGAAGACTGCATTCTCCCTTTTGCAACGGTCTGATTGAACTCTTTGAGAGTTTATACGATGGGAATTACCTACTCCTGCTCGAGTGGGTGGGAGGAGGAAGTCTCCGCGAAGCCATTAAAACTCAAGAGTTCGAAGACTATCAAGTCGTTGCGATTGCGACTCAACTACTCCTGGCCTTGAAACATATTCATGATCAAGGAGTGATCCACTGCGATATAAAACCCCAAAATATTTTGCTGAACCCAGGCGGAAATTATGCGCAAATCTGCGATTTCGGGCTCGCTGAAATCGATTCAAAGCTCCACAAGCAGGGCGTTTTAAAAGGAAGCCCGAACTACATGGCTCCAGAGGTGATTCAAAACGGAATGATAACTCCCCAAGCGGACATCTGGGGGCTCGGGGTAACACTCTATCGGCTCTCTTTTAAGCGGCATCCCTATCCGAGTAACACTTTCATGGAGACGAGGGAAAACGTCTGGCAGCCCATCGCATTTCCAAGATCCCAGCGCTTAACCCCCGTGTTAGAACGCATGTTTGAGACAGACTATCAAAGACGCCCAAGTGCAGAAGATCTCTTGAATGAGCGGCTCATTCAAGTCTTTTTGACCATGCTTGCTCACGTTGATCCAAGAGTTCCAAGCGAACATCGAGCATCTTACCGCGATCAAATACGGTTGATCGATTGGTCGCAGCCTATCTCTCAATCCCATCAAAATCCACCGTTTGTGATCGCCGTTAATTACCTTAATGGTTCGTTTACCCTCCTCGTATCTTGGAAAAACTGGACTGCGATAACCGAATGAATTGGGTTTTTATTATTTTTTTTATCTTTCCCGGCTCATTGTATGCGAAACCATTTGAGATTTCATTTTGGCCACTGTCAAAAAGCCTTGAGGGGCTTCGGTATTGCTTAGGAGGAGGCAAAAGTTTCGATCCAACAGCAGCGGAAGTCCGAACGCAGAACTTTGACATCGTCCCGGCTTCTCCCGCGTGCAATAACTGTTTTTTTCACGCTTTAAACTTAGCCGGCATTGAAGTTGAACGTACCACGCTGCTGCACAATCTATACGAAAGGGCTTCTCAGACAACCAATCCCCTTGATCTTTCCTGGGTTCTTTTACAATCTGAAATTGCTGCATCGATTTCCGTGGGGGAATATCGCGCTCCTGAAGGTCAAAACTATTTGGGAGTTGCTCGTCACTATCTCTTTGACCACCTCAGTCGAAGGCTCGATTCGGACGGTGTGTATCCCATGATCGGATTCTCACTAGACGAGCCCGGATTAATTGACTTAATCGCTGACGAACTCCGAATTGAGATTCAAATTTACGAAATTGATTCTCGGACCCATCGCTCAATGCTTCTGAGACAAACGATTCCTCTTTCGGAGAATTCTCATTTTCCTACCGTCCGATTGGCTTACAATCGAACTCGCCAGCATTTTGACTGGCTGCGTCAAATTGAGGCTCCACTGCCACGAAACACCCAAGAATTGTTTTCGCACGAAGAACCGTCTCAGGACTTGAGCAAGGCTCTTTCATTGAAACCCGATTCCATTCGAGAAGCTTTGTCCGAACTTCTACCCCACCTCATAAATCCCTACGATCGACGATGGATGGCTCTTTGGCAAGAAGTTGCTTACCAAATCCAGGAAAGGACTCTCCCATTCGATAGACAACCTTCTTATCCTTACGAAGCCGTTCAGCACTTCATTGAGTGGCTTCCTTTGCGTAACGTACAACCCTACAATCTAGGTATTCTGGATCTGATCGCAGACCTAGCCAATCTTTCGATTGATATCTACCGTCCTCATGAAAATGGTTCCGCCTACACCCTTATTCGTCACACCACCTCCTTAACGCAACGCCCTGAGAATGCTCCCAATGAGCTTGTCCTGTTGAGTTACCATCCAACGGATCATACCTATCAAGTTCTCTTAACTCGATCGGAGTGGATTCACCAAAAGCTTGAGCAAGTTAGCGAAATTCATGTTCCAGAAGGATTTTGGGATACCGAACAAAGCATTGAAGTTTACAACGGCTTGCTCGCTCTGTTCGAAGGTACCCTACGTTATTGCTATGATCGATACCAACAGAGCTCCAAAAGTGCTTATTCTTTGCAACGAGTCTTATCAGCGGTTCGAGCTGAGAAAGATGCGAACCATACATCCGCTCAAATTCAATATGACTTTGCTGTCATGTGCTATTGGTTTTGCTACACGGCTCAAAGCGAGCTGGGAATCCAGCCCGAAGCGAGTCCAATGGATGATCTCATTCTTTTTATCCGAGAAAATTTTTCCTTGCCCCGTTATTTGATTGAACATACTTTTACAGGAAATTCGTTTCAAAGAAGAGAATTAGTTGATTGGGCAAGAACTTTTTCACGAAACAACCGTACAAATCACCGCGCTATTTTTCTTCGCGATTTGGAGATCATTGATTCATCGGATCCCCTGGAAAAGGGTCATTTTTTAGCCCTTTCTTGCTTACAATCACGCAAAGCCATTATCGATCAATTCTATCCTAAAAAAGAGCGAAGCGAAACAACTCCCGATCTGCTAAACGAACACAGAGCTTACTTGGAGCGGATCCGAGCGGAACGCCAGAAAAAACAATCCAAATCTCGAAATCAACGCGCCGATCAACCAAACCAGAAACCAGAGCTTGCGCATCAAGACGATTCATTCGCACAAGAGCTTCGTAAACAACAAAGATCCGAAACGAATCAACAACGGATAGAGCGGCAACAATTTTTAGAAGAACGCAAAATGGCTCAAGAAATTTTCAAGACAGCCATTCTATTTCATATTGCCCAAAGAACCCGCCGAGCTCAAGAGCGCCAAGCTCAAAGTATTTCAACTGCGCCATTCGATGCGACACTCCTTCACGAAACAAGCCCCAATTGGCCTGCCATCTACGAAGAAATTCACCGCATTGGAGGGCAAGTCTTTCTCAACGCTCAAGGAAACAATCGGCACATGTTCCAATGGACCGGAACAAACGGAGAAACCGTCATCCATTTCTTTGACTCCATTCATGGCAGCCAACGTGAAAAAGGAAACAAAGCAGCAGCGATCGTTGGGCTCAAAAAACGCTTAATGGAAAGCGGCCTTATTTAGCTGAATAGCGATCCGCTTCTCTTTGTCGGCGTTCAAAGCTTTTCAGCGCCTTGGAAGCCTCTTCATAAATACGGTCGATTAACTCCTCTTCATCGCCACGTTCAGAAAACACAAACAGGTTAAAAAAGAAACTTTGCATGTTCGGGTATCTGGTTTGATAAGTGGAGCACAAGTCAAATAGTCTGTTTCTTAGTGAAGGAGCTGAAGGAAGCAAGACCAAATCAAAAATAAATTCGTTTAATACATCGATCTCTGTTGGATTGGATTTTCTGAAAAGCTCCGCCACACTTTGTGTTCCCCCATTTTGTACTTCAGGGCTCTTTCTCTCGGAGTGATACGCCGCCTCAATCCATTCTGCAACATCGAAGCTTGAGTACTGTTCCCTAGGCACTGGCCTCGGAACCTGAATTTTCTCTGGAGAATTTTTGAGAGGCTCGAATGCTTTCGCAAACTTACGAAGACAGGGAGGTATTCTCGGGTAAGCCAAAGGGGGCTGAAGGGGATTACGAGGTTCGGGAGGAGGAGTTCGGTCAACCCGAGATCCATCGTCGGCTTCAAAAGCTAAAAACTCACCGGAATCAACCGTATCCGAATTATTAACGCAGCGAGAATGAAAGCCCCCTGCAAACATCGTAATCGATGACAACCAAACAGCCGCTAAATAGATCCATCTAAATCCACTAATCTGCTTCATGAAGCCCTATAATACAGATGTATTTTTATTTAGCAAACGCTTTCATTGAAAGATCTGAGATCTCTTAAAAGATCCTAAAAAAACCTTCAAATGCCTCTTCTTTAAACTGGATTAACCTACTTATTTTCTTTCGCTTGCTCAGCCGATTGCAGAATCGCCGCCGGTAGTTTCGAGCTAATTTCTCAAACCGAGTCGCAATGCCTCTCAAGGGTTTCAGTCTCGCGAATAAATTTTCAACAAGATGTCGGTGCTTGTACAAGCTTTGAGCTTGGCTGGGGAACTAGGATTCGAACCTAGATTAACGGAATCAGAATCCGCGGTCTTGCCATTGGACGATTCCCCACTTTCCCTTTTCTAAAGAAGGAGGTATAAAAGCGCAATGGGTTTTTTTGGACTATTCGGAAAGGGTGCCCCTACCCAAAAGCAGATTGATAAACAAGTCACTCACTTGAAGGAACAGTACGCAAAGCCAGAATACCGCCAAATGGCGATGGATAAGCTGCTGGAATGGAACACCAAAGAGTGCCTTGCTGCTCTGCTCAATCGTTTCAAAGTCGTTGTTCAATCCCCTTACTGGGATGAGAAAGAAAAACGCTGGGTCGTTGATCAGCTCGTTGAACGCGGATCGGTGGCCAGAGAAGCCCTGGAAGACTTTATTCTCAAAGAAGATCAAATCACCTACGCCATTGCCGCTTACCGCAGAATCAGCCTGGAAGAAGAGCTGATTGCTCTCTTAAGAAAAGCGCTTGAAATGCGTTTGCCAGAAGACTATCGCTCCTCTGCAAGCAAGGTGGAGCTGATTGCAGCCTTAGAAGAGTACGACTCCTCGGATCTTTCCGAGCTCCTGATCCCCTACCTAGTCGATCACCACGATGATGTTCAGTGCCTGACGCTGGATGTCGTGGCTAGAAAAAAATCCGAACGCGCCTACCCCTCTTTGCTCAGCATGCTGGAAGAAGAATCTCATTCCGCACGCGTTTTACGCCACACGGCTCTCAAAGTGGCCGAGCTTGAACTGCTGATTCCCGAAAACCTGTCTTTAGCTCCGGAAATTCAAGAAGATTATGTTATCAAAGCCGGAAAACTAACGACCCGCCGCTAAACTCATGCCTGCAATCGTTCATAAATTAATACTAGAATCCAAAAATATTTCGACTGTTATCAATTCGTATTATTCGGAGTTTTTTCAATGAGTTATTCAAACCGCACCGCTTTTGTACTGAACGCAAATGCGCGCAGCGTGACGGATCAAGTCGTCGCGAAGCTGGTCAAGTTAATCCCTGCAGGAGATCTCTTCTATTCGAAATCCATGGAAGATTCTGAGAATCACTACCAAACCATCTTAGAACGAGGTTATGGATTCGTGTTTAACGGAGGCGGTGATGGAACCGTGGTCAATGCCATCAATACCCTGCATCGCATCAGCCGAAAGTGTCGCAACACCCAACTTCCCAAGGTTGGTATTTTGAAGCTTGGAACCGGGAACGCCATGGCTCAATTAGTCGATGCTAAGCGAGCCTATGCAGATGTCAGCCATATTGTCCAAGGTGGCACTATTTTTCAAAAGCCAATTAGTCTCGTAGAGTGCGATGACGGAACACTCACACCATTTGCAGGGATTGGCTACGATGGCGAAATTTTGAACGACTACGTTCATGTCAAAGAAAAACACGGTTTCACCTCTATCTCAGCCTATCTTTGGGCTGCCTTTACTCGAACTCTCCCCAGACATATTTTCTCTCGAAGCTCAGCACCCGTGATTCGAATCAAAACCCTACAAACAGCCTATCAGATGATTGAAGTCGATGGACAGGATTGCGAAGTTGAGATTCCAGCGAATACCCTCCTCTACGAAGGACCAGCGGATGTGGCCACAGTAGGCAGTATTCCTTGGTTCGGATTTGGTTTCACCGCGTTTCCTTTTGCATTCCGCAAGGCAGGTTTTATCAATCTGCGGATTTGCAACATGGGTCTTCGAACCGTGGTGACGAACCTCTACCCGGCTCTTTGGAAAGGCACCTTCCGACACGCAAAGCTAAACGATTTCTTGGTACAAGAGGTTTTAATTGAAAGCGATTCACCGTTGCCCTATCAGATTGGAGGCGACGCCTCTGGTTATCGAAATCGCCTCCGGTTTAAAGCTGGTAAACAGCAGGTGCAGTTCGCAGAGCTTCCCAAAGAACGTTTACCAAGCTTGGAACGTCTCATATTAGGTCTTTTGCCCGCATTTTCAGGAGCTTCCAATTGAGATGGATCGCGGTTATTTCAACTGCTTTTTTATTTGCATGCGCTACGCCTGTCCGCATCAGGCCTCTGGAGCTCTCAAACACTTCCTGGAAACCCGTTAACATCAAAGGCGCTCAACAAGCCTGGATTGTTCCCGGCGAGGGTTCTTCGCTTTTGGTGGATGTTCATTGCAATCCTCGCGATTTAAACGTGCCTTTAATCGGCCTGACGGGTCAACTTTTAATCGGCATGACGGACCAGATTCTGATTAGCCAAACCAAGATTCCCTACCAAGAACGTGAAGCTTTGCTCAGCACCTACGAAGTGAAGGTAGATGGAATCCCTCAAAAAATTCGAACACTGGTTTTGAAGAAAAATCAATGTATTTACGACCTCGTCCTATCGGCCCCAATTTCCGATTTTGACCGACGGGTCTGCGATTTTGACCATATCCAGCAGCATCTTAAGCTTGAGCTTAATCCATGAAAATATTTCTTCGGCAATTGGCTTACGTGGGCAGTGCCACTGAATTGATCGGTATCTTCGTAAGAGATCTTTTTAAGTACAAACTTGAATGGCCTGAAATCAAGCTTCAATGCCAGCAAATTGGGCTTTACTCGATGCCCTTAGCGGGGATTACTTTGCTCTTTGTCGGGTTCGTTTTTGCTTACCAGTTTGGCCTATCGATGGCCACGTTGGGAGCAACACCGTACATCGGCAAGCTGGTGAGTCTTTCAGTGGTCCGAGAGCTCGGCCCTGCCTTTACGGCGCTCGTCGTTGGGGGCAGAATTGGCTCTGGCATGGCAGCAGAAATTGGTTCGATGAAAGTGACGGAGCAAATTGACGCGATCCGAGCCTTAGGCGGAAGTCCCTATCCCAAATTGCTGATTCCACGCGTCATTGCCGCAACTTTCATGCTTCCAGTGCTCACGGTTATTTCCAGCTTTATTGCGATATTGGGTGGGATGCTCATCGCTTGGACAGAATTCAAGCTCTCTCCCCTCGCTTTCTATCAATCTTCTTTGCAAACCGTCAGCTTTAATGACTTCTGCTCCGGATTCTTCAAGCCATTTTTCTTTGGATTTGGGACTGCGATTATCGGCTGCCTACAAGGATTCCGTTGTGAAACCGGCACCGCTGGAGTCGGAAAAGCGACGACTCAAGCCGTCGTGAATATCTCACTGACCGTCGTTTTTTTCGATTTTTTGCTCACCCGATTATTCAACCAAATTTGGCCTCATTAATCCTATTTACAAGCTGTGAACAGAAATGGCCTCGTTTTTGGAGTTTCCGTTTGATCGGAAAACCCTAACTTCTCCGACCAACAACTTGACATTTGATATCGGCGGGTATTTGATGACGCTGAATAAAGCTATTTAGGAATCTCAAATATGAACCAGCATTTTTGTATTTTCGTACCTGTAATCTTTTCAAGTTTGTTGCAAGCTCATATAGA